>NZ_JBIUWQ010000015.1:0-113917 GCF_044743525.1 Pseudomonas sp. NPDC087598
CCTGGGCAAGCGTTATGCTACCCGTGAGGGTGGCTACCTGCGCATCCTCAAGTGCGGTTTCCGCGCTGGCGACAACGCGCCTATGGCGTACGTCGAGTTGGTTGATCGTGCTACTGCTGGCGAAGCTGTATCCGCCGAGTAAGACGTCAGTCTGAAACAAAGAACCGGGCCTAGTGCCCGGTTTTTTGTGTCTGCAAGAAAATGCGCTGTTCGTACAAGCTTCCGACACCTTTCTGTTGTCACTATGTGCTGGGAAACATAATTAGTAATTATCTATCGATGTCTGCAAGTTAATGAATTTGTGGCTGTCACATGGATGATCAATACTTCCCAGCAAGCCGATTAGCCGGCAGTTTCAAGACTGACAGAGGAAGAAGAACGTATGAGCCAGATCAAAACGCTTACGACCGCCAGTGGCGCACCTGTCGCTGATAACCAGAATTCTCGCTCCGCCGGCCCTCGTGGCCCGTTGCTGCTCGATGACTTTCATCTTATCGAGAAGCTTGCTCACTTCAACCGTGAAAACATCCCTGAGCGTCGTGTACACGCTAAAGGCTCGGGTGCTTACGGTACTTTCACTGTCACTCAGGACATCACCCAATACACCAGCGCCAAGCTGTTCGAATCCGTCGGTAAGCAGACTCCGACGTTCCTGCGGTTCTCCACCGTGGGTGGTGAGCGTGGTTCCGCTGATACCGAGCGCGATCCACGTGGCTTCGCATTGAAGTTCTATACCGAAGAAGGCAACTGGGACATCGTCGGCAACAACACGCCGGTGTTCTTTATCCGTGATCCGCTGAAATTCCCGGACTTCATCCATACACAGAAACGCCTCCCACAGAGCAATCTGAAAAGTGCGCAAATGATGTGGGATTTCTGGTCGCATTCGCCTGAAGCATTACACCAGGTGACCATTCTGTTCTCCGATCGCGGCATCCCGGACGGCTACCGTCACATGCACGGCTTTGGCAGTCACACTTACAGCCTGATCAGTGCTCAAGGCGAGCGTCATTGGGTCAAGTGGCACTACAAGACTAAGCAAGGGATCAAGAATCTCGCGCCAGCCGACGCAGCACGCTTGGCGGGCATCGATCCTGATTACGCACAACGCGATCTTTTCGAAGCCATTGAGCGCGGGGACTTCCCAAAATGGCGCGTGTGCATCCAGATCATGACCGAAGCCCAAGCGGCGGCGCACTACGAGAACCCGTTCGACGTAACCAAGACCTGGTCGCAGAAAGAATTTCCGCTGATTGAAGTCGGTGAGCTTGAACTGAACCGTAATCCGCTCAACTACTTCGCCGAAGTCGAGCAAGCCGCATTCGGCCCAAGCAACATGGTGCCGGGCGTCGGTCTGTCGCCAGATCGCATGCTTCAGGGCCGCGTGTTCGCTTACGCCGATGCGCACCGCTACCGTGTCGGTACCAATCACCAGCAACTTCCGGTCAACGCACCACGCAGTCCGGTGAATACCTACCAGCGCGATGGCTCGATGGCTTTCGGCAGCAACGGTGGTGCAGCGCCTAACTACGAGCCGAACAGCTATATCGAATCGCCGAAGCAAGCGCCGCATTACGCTGAACCGGCGTTGGCGCTGAGCGGTGCGGCGGATCGTTACGATCACCGTGAAGATACCGATTACTACAGCCATGCCGGCGCGCTGTTCCGTCTCATGAGCGACGATCAAAAAGCGCTGTTGGTGAGCAACATCGCTGGTGCGATGGGCGGTGTTTCCAGTGATGTCGTCGATCGCCAGTTGCAGCATTTCTACAAGGCCGATCCGGCGTATGGAGAAGCAATCGCAAAGCTGCTCAACGTACAGCTTAACGAAGTCTAAACGAGAAGCAGAACCGCCCTCATTTGGGCGGTTTTTGCGTTATTTAGGCTGCTTTTCTAAGAATATCTTCGCTTTTATTGCGCTAAGTGAGTGACCTTCCAGTCATGTTGGTTCAAACTACAGACTTTCAAGCAGGGAGATGTAGGGCGATGCAAGGCCACCCAGACGTTATCGATTACCTCAACACGTTGCTGACCGGCGAACTGGCCGCGCGTGACCAATATTTCGTTCATTCGCGGATGTATGAGGACTGGGGGTTCACCAAGCTCTACGAGCGAATCAACCATGAAATGGAAGAAGAGGCCGGTCACGCTGATGCGTTGATGCGCCGCATTCTGATGCTTGAAGGCACGCCACGCATGCGTCCGGACGATCTGGATGTCGGCACTACCGTGCCGGAGATGCTCGAAGCGGATCTGCGCCTCGAATACAAAGTTCGCGCCGCGCTGTGCAAAGGCATTGAACTGTGCGAACTGCACAAAGACTACGTCAGCCGTGAGATCTTGCGGGTTCAGCTCAACGACACTGAAGAAGATCATACCTACTGGCTGGAAAAGCAGTTGGGCCTGATCAAGCTGATCGGTCTCGAGAACTACCTGCAATCCCATACCTGATTGCTGCAGTTACAAAAAAGCCCCTGTTACTGATGAAGTGACAGGGGCTTTTTCATGGCCGGCGTTTAAGCCCGATCGCGGATCAGCAACGGCTTGAGGTAATGGCCGGTGTGAGATTGCTTCATCTCGGCCACTTGCTCTGGCGTGCCGGTGGCAATGATCTGCCCACCTTTTGAGCCACCCTCCGGACCAAGATCCACCAGCCAGTCGGCGGTCTTGATCACGTCCAGGTTGTGCTCGATCACCACCACGGTGTTGCCGTGATCGCGCAGGCGGTGCAGCACATCGAGCAATTGCTGGATGTCGGCGAAGTGCAAACCGGTGGTCGGCTCATCGAGGATGTACAGGGTCTTGCCGGTGTCGCGTTTGGACAGCTCTCGAGACAGCTTGACCCGCTGCGCTTCACCGCCAGATAGAGTCGTGGCCGACTGCCCGAGCTTGATGTACGACAGGCCGACATCCATCAGCGTTTGCAGCTTACGCGCCAGCGCCGGCACCGCGTCAAAGAACACCCGGGCTTCCTCGATGGTCATCTCGAGGGTTTCGTGGATGCTCTTGCCCTTGTATTTGATCTCAAGGGTTTCGCGGTTGTAGCGCTTGCTCTTGCACACGTCGCACGGCACGTAGATGTCCGGCAGGAAATGCATTTCCACTTTGATCAGGCCATCGCCCTGGCATGCTTCGCAACGACCACCCTTGACGTTGAACGAGAAACGCCCCGGGCCGTAACCACGGGAGCGCGACTCAGGCACGCCAGCAAACAACTCACGGATCGGCGTGAACAGCCCGGTGTAAGTCGCCGGGTTGGAGCGCGGGGTACGACCAATCGGGCTCTGGTCGATATCGACGACTTTATCGAGATGCTCCAGACCTTTGATGCTGTCGTGCGCCGCCGCTTCCAGCGTAGTCGCGCCATTGAGTGCAGTGGCGCTCAGCGGGAACAGCGTGTTGTTGATCAGCGTCGATTTGCCCGAACCGGATACGCCAGTCACGCAAGTGAGCAAGCCGATCGGGATCTCGAGATCGACGTTGCGCAAGTTGTTGCCGCGCGCGCCCTTGAGGGCCAGAACCTGCTTCTTGTTGCGCGGTGTGCGCTTGGCCGGCACTTCGATCTTCACCCGGCCCGACAGGTATTTGCCGGTGAGGGAGTCCGGATGGGCCATGACTTCGGCCGGCGTACCTTCGGCAACGATCTGACCACCATGCACACCGGCGCCCGGTCCGATATCCACGACATAGTCAGCCAGACGAATCGCATCTTCGTCATGCTCGACAACGATCACCGTGTTGCCGATGTCGCGCAGATGTTTGAGCGTGCCGAGCAGTCGGTCGTTATCGCGCTGATGCAGACCAATGGACGGTTCGTCGAGAATGTACAGAACACCTACCAGGCCGGCACCGATCTGGCTGGCCAGGCGAATCCGTTGTGCCTCGCCCCCGGACAGCGTGTCAGCACTGCGATCCAGCGACAGATAATCGAGCCCGACGTTGACCAGGAACTGCAAACGCTCGCGGATTTCCTTGAGGATCTTGTCGGCGATCTCGCCGCGACGGCCAGTCATCTTCAGCTCGGCGAAGTACTCACAGGCATCGCCGATCGGCAGGTTGGTGACCGCCGGCAGCGTTTTCTCGCCCACCCAAACATGCCGTGCTTCACGACGCAGACGGGTGCCACGGCAATCCGGGCAGGATTGGGTGCTGAGGAACTTGGCCAGTTCTTCACGCACGCTCGCCGATTCGGTTTCGCGGTAGCGGCGCTCAAGGTTGGGCACAATGCCTTCGAACGGATGCGAGCGTTTGACGATATCGCCACGGTCGTTCAGGTATTTGAAGTCGACGTTCTGCGAGCCGCTGCCGTGCAGGATGAACTTTTGCTGATCGGCAGGCAGTTCGTTGAACGGCACCTCCAGACTGAAGCCGTAATGAGAGGCCAGTGAGCCCAGCATCTGGAAGTAATAGACGTTGCGCCTGTCCCAGCCGCGAATCGCGCCTTCGGCCAGCGTCAGGTCACCATTGACCAGTCGTTTGATATCGAAGAACTGTTTAACGCCGAGGCCATCGCAAGTCGGGCAGGCGCCGGCCGGGTTGTTGAAGGAGAACAGCTTCGGTTCCAGCTCGCTGATCGCATGACCGCAGATCGGACAGGCGAAACGCGCAGAGAAGATCATTTCTTCGCCCGGCTCGTCGTCCATCGGTGCCACCAAGGCGATACCGTCGGCCAGTTTCAGTGCGGTCTCGAAGGACTCGGCCAGACGTTGCTGCAAGTCGGCGCGGACCTTGAAACGGTCAACGATCACATCAATCGAATGCTTCTTCTGCTTATCCAGTTTCGGCAGCTCGTCGAGCTCGCAGATCCGGCCGTTGACCCGGGCGCGGACGAAGCCCTGCGCACGCAGCTCTTCAAACACCGACAGATGCTCGCCTTTACGCTCGCGAATCACCGGGGCGAGCAGCATCAGTTTGCTGCCTTCCGGTTGGGCCAGCACCAGGTCGACCATCTGGCTGACGGTCTGCGCTTCCAGCGGAATGTCGTGGTCCGGGCAGCGCGGCGTACCGACGCGAGCATAGAGCAAGCGCAGATAATCGTAGATTTCGGTGATGGTGCCGACCGTGGAGCGCGGGTTGTGCGAGGTCGACTTCTGTTCGATGGAGATTGCCGGCGACAGCCCTTCGATGGTGTCGACGTCGGGTTTTTCCATCATCGACAGGAACTGCCGGGCGTAGGCCGACAGCGATTCGACATAGCGGCGCTGGCCTTCGGCGTAAAGCGTGTCGAACGCCAGGGACGACTTGCCGGATCCGGACAAGCCGGTGATGACGATCAGTTTGTCCCGTGGCAGGGTCAGGTCGATGTTCTTCAGGTTGTGGGTACGGGCCCCACGTATCAGGATCTTGTCCAAAGTGGCCTCGCTCGGCGGGCGTCGAAAACGTAGGAGTATACGGGCAAATACTGGATGGATGCACACTATCAAGCGCAGCGTTTTTTGCGCTGCATGAATAGAGTTTCATCTATGCGTGGCAAAGCGTCGCGATATACCCCGTCTTTCGATGGGACTGGTAGAATCGCCGCCGGTTCACACGAGGTTTTTCCATGCACGATCCCCACAGCGAACGCATGAGTGGCAGCGAGACCCGCGCGGCGAGCGGTCTGGCCCTGGTGTTCGCCTTCCGTATGCTGGGCATGTTCATGGTGTTGCCGGTATTGGCAACCTATGGGATGGATCTGGCGGGCGCGACCCCGGCCCTGATCGGGTTGGCCATTGGTGCTTACGGCCTGACCCAGGCGATTTTTCAGATACCGTTCGGGATCATTTCCGACCGTATCGGCCGCCGCCCGGTGATTTACTTGGGGCTGATCGTTTTCGCCCTCGGCAGTGTGCTGGCCTCCCAGGCCGACTCTATCTGGGGCGTGATCGCCGGCCGGATCCTGCAAGGCGCCGGAGCGATTTCTGCGGCGGTTATGGCGCTGCTCTCCGACCTGACTCGTGAACAGCACCGCACCAAAGCGATGGCGATGATCGGCATGACCATTGGCCTGTCGTTCGCGGTGGCGATGGTCGTTGGGCCGTTGCTGACCCGTGCATTCGGTTTGTCCGGCCTGTTCCTGGCCACCGGCGGCATGGCGCTGGTCGGTATCCTGATCATCATGTTCATGGTGCCCAAATCCACCGGGCCTCTGCAGCATCGTGAGTCCGGTGTGGCGCGTCAGGCCTTGATGCCGACACTCAAGCATCCGGACCTGCTGCGCCTCGATCTGGGCATCTTTGTGTTACATGCCATGTTGATGTCGAGCTTCGTCGCGCTGCCTCTGGCGCTGGTGGAAAAAGCCGGTTTGCCCAAGGAGCAACACTGGTGGGTCTATCTCACCGCGCTGCTGATTTCGTTCTTCGCCATGATCCCGTTCATCATCTATGGCGAGAAAAAACGCAAAATGAAACGAGTTTTGCTTGGCGCCGTCATGACGCTGATGCTCACTGAGCTATTCTTCTGGCAGTTCGGTGACAGCTTGCGGGCGCTGGTGATCGGCACGGTGGTATTTTTCACCGCGTTCAATCTGCTGGAAGCCTCATTGCCGTCGCTGATCAGCAAGGTTTCACCGGCGGGCGGGAAGGGCACGGCCATGGGCGTGTATTCCACCAGCCAGTTCCTCGGTTCGGCACTCGGCGGGATTCTCGGTGGCTGGCTGTTTCAGCATGGCGGTCTGTCGGTTGTGTTCCTCGGATGTGCCGGTCTGGCTGCCATCTGGCTGGCCTTTGCTGTTACCATGCGCGAACCTCCCTACGTGACGAGCCTGCGCTTGCCGTTGTCGCCCGAGGCGATCCGCGAAGCGGGTCTGGTCGAGCGCCTCAAGGCCCTCGTGGGGGTAACAGATGCAGTGATAGTTGCTGATGAAGCGGCTGTTTACATCAAACTGGACAAAGAATTAGTGGATCGCGACACCCTCGAACGCCTGGTGAACAACCCGGCCGAGGCTGCTTGCGGCGCTTAGGAGAACGTTATGGCCCGTGGGGTTAACAAAGTCATATTGGTCGGCACTTGCGGCCAGGATCCCGAAGTTCGCTACCTGCCTAACGGTAACGCCGTGACCAACCTGAGTCTGGCCACCAGCGAACAATGGACCGACAAGCAAACCGGTCAGAAGGTCGAGAAGACCGAATGGCACCGTGTGTCGATGTTCGGCAAGGTCGCCGAAATCGCTGGCGAATACCTGCGTAAAGGTTCGCAGGTCTACATTGAAGGCAAGCTGCAGACCCGCGAGTGGGAAAAAGACGGTATCAAGCGTTACACCACCGAAATCGTGGTCGACATGCAAGGCACCATGCAACTGCTCGGTGGCCGTCCACAACAGGGCGACCAACAAGGCGGTGGCAACAACTACCAGCAGTCCGCTCCGGCCGCTCCACGCCAACAGGCTCAGCGTCCGCAGCAGTCGGCTCCGCAACAGCGTTCGGCCCCGGCTCCACAGCAGGCCGCACCGCAACCGGCTCCGGATTTCGACAGCTTCGATGACGATATCCCGTTCTGATACCCGCTTGAGCCGTTGTCTGGCTTGAGTACAAAACCCCCGCATTGCGGGGGTTTTGTCGTTTTGGCGGACTGAAAATGCCTCTGTCATCGACGCCACGTCACGGTGAATGCGCTCGCCCGCTGCAAACCGTTGGCATTAAAGTTTCGGGGAGGCCCTTGAAGGCGAGGGCAAGCCGTTCCATGATCCGTCCCGACAACGGGCAGGCGTGTTCATTTCACCCGCAACAGATCCTGTCGATCAGGCGCCTGGTCATTCACAACAACAAGAGAATTCGATGAGCAGTATCAAGAATAAGGAAATCGAGTATCTGCGTGGCGCGGCCATCGTCATGACGATCTTTACCCATCTGCCGCAACTGCTGCCGTTCTACGATATGTACATCCTGAAGGTGTTCAGCATCTATTCGCCATGGACCGGGGTGGATCTGTTCTTCTGCATCTCGGGTTATGTCGTCAGCAAGGCTTACCTTGATTACTTCGACAAAAACCGTGAGCAGAACCGGTTCGGCCTTGCAGCCACGTCCTTCTGGATCAGACGGGCCTATCGTCTTCTCCCGACAGCCTGGCTGTGGGTGCTGATACCGTTGGCGTTTTCCATATTTTTCAACCAGTCGAACGCCTTTCAGTCCTGGTTCGACAATCTGCGCAGTTTTACCGCAGTCGCCACCTTCACCGGCAACCTGGCGAACCTGCACGGCACGCTTCTGGGGCCTAACTCGGTGTACTGGAGCCTGGCGCTGGAAGAGCAGTTCTACTTCATCTTTCCGTTGTTTCTGCTGTTGGTCACGTCGACGCGCTGGCGTCTGATCATCTTGCTGGCGCTGATTGCCTTGCAGTTCGGCTTTGACCGTAACGGCTTCGGCGCGCCGCCTGCGCCCCTGCTGTTCTCGTTCCGAATGGACGCCATGATGTGGGGGATCGTGCTCTGCTTGTTCTCACGATCCTCGCTGTACAAGGAAATCGAACCGGTCGCCCTCGGCGGCAGCCTCCTCAAGCGCTTGGGGGTTACGCTGTTTCTGCTGTACATGCTGGGCGCTATCTCGGGTCAAATGATCAACGTGCCGATCGCATTTGGTCTGGTGGCGGTGACTACGGCGATCACGGTGTGGCTGGCCAGTTATCAGAAGGGCTACATCTATTGCCCGGCGCTGTTGCGTGGGCTGTTCGAATGGCTGGGATCGCGTTCCTATGCGTTGTACGTCGTGCACATCTTCGCTTATCACCTGAGTACCGAAATCTGGACGCGTGTTGCTGCTGCCAGTGGTACGACGCTGGGCCCTGGATACACCCTTGAGCTCGTGATCACGTCGTTGTTGATCATGCTGGTGTGCAGCGAATTGAACTATCGGTTTGTCGAAACACCGTTGCGTCGTCGGGGAGCGGAGATCTCCCGTCGCCGAATGGCCGGGGTCGCCTCAGCGGAACCCGCCAGGCAAGAAGTCCCGGCGCAGGTGCCAACGCGTACAACTGAACTGTCGTAGCCCAGGCAGACACAAAAAAGCCGTAGCGCCTCAACGCTACGGCTTTTTCATGGGCGCATTTGTTGCGCCTGGATGATCAGTCGAGGATCAGATGCGGCAGAAACCGGCTCGAATCCTTGGTGATCAGACTGTTGTCCTCACGAACGCCAATCCCCGCCGCCTGATCGCCAATCACCCAAGAGCCGATCAGCGTGTAGCTGTCATCGAACTTCGGCAGCGGCGCAAATTCCTGCAGGATGAACGGCGCATCGGTATAAGGCCCGTCTTCTTTGACGATCAGCCCGTCAGCGGTTTGCAGCTCGATGTTGGCGCCTTCCCGGGAAAAGTACGGTTTGCGCACCCAGCCCTTGGGCACGGCGCTGGCCGGGTTCGGATCAAGGTGCGCCGCGAGCAGATTGGGATGGCCCTTGTGCAGCTCCCACAGCAACGGTAACGCGCCTTTGTTCGACAGGATCGCCTTCCACGGCGGTTCGAAAAACTGCGTGTCGCAGTCGGCAATCGCCGCGCCGAACGGTTCGTGGAAGATGAACTCCCAGGCGTGCAACTTGAACAGGTGCGGGATCCAGCGATCCTCAAGGTCGACAAAGCGCCCGGCAGCCGTCAGGCCAATGTCTTCGATGTCGATGTGCCGCGATTCGATGCCGACCTTTTCCGCGATCAGGCGCAGGTAGTCCGTGGTGCCTTTGTCTTCAACCGAGTCTTTCATCGACGCGAAATAGAACGGCCGCTTCAGTTGCAACTCGGCGAAGGCCTGATGCAGCTTGGTGTCGATGCTGTTGAACTGGTCGGCATGGCGCGGCAGTGTGCCGCGCTCGATGCACTGCTCCAGCCAGCCCCACTGGAACGCCGCCGCTTCGTAAAGGCTGGTCGGGGTGTCGTAGTTGAGCTCCAGCAGTTTTGCCGGGCCGTTGCCGCTGTAGGAAAAGTCCATGCGTCCGTACAGATGCGGATGACCTTCCAGCCAGGAAGTGCGGATCATGTCGTAGTACGACGCCGGAATGCTCAGGCGATCCAGCAGCTCCTCGCTGTGCACGACGCGATCGACAAGGTCCATGCACATCTCGTGCAGTTCGGTCGTCGGATCCTCCAGATCGTTTTCGATCTGCGCGAGGGTGAACTGGTAGTACGCGCGCTCGTCCCAGTAGGGCTCGTCGTCGATGGTGTGGAACATGAAGCCGAGGCTTTCGGCGGTCTGTTTCCAGTCCGGGCGCTCGGCGCAGTGGATCTTTTTCATCGTCAGCTGCTCGATCGACCGGAACTGCTGCCCCAGCCACCCCAACCGCTGCGGGCGCTGGACTGACTGCCAAAGCCGCCGCGGGAGGTCGACGATGCAACGTTCACCGGTTTGCTTTTACTGCTCTCGTAATCCGGTTGACTGCGCGGCGCCGATTCGATTTTGCGGTTTTGAGTCGAGGTGTCGTAGGTCTGCCGCGTATCGCGGTCGCGGTAAACCGTGCGGTTCGAGTTGTTGCTCATCGCGTTGCCGACCAACCAGCCGCTCAGCCAGCCATTCCCGCCACCACCGCCACCGGAATAGTGCGTGGTGGTTTGGGTCGCGTGCGTCGTGGTCGTGTCATCCGCCGGCATTGGTGCATCGGCAATGGCGTCGAGGTCCTGCGCGGCTTCAGCTTTCTGGGGGACTTTGAAACCGCCGAGTTTCGGCACGAAGCGGCCATCGGGATTTTTCTGACACCAGTTGGCGGCGAAATCCTCGTCGCACTTGGTCTTGTCGTCGTACGCCGGGGCGATACGCCGGTGTTCGGTCAGTGCCGCAACATAGGCGTTCGAGCAGACATCGGCGGCCACCTCGGCATCGACGCATTGCTCGACGCTCTGGAAGTTGCGTGGCTGATCCACCGCCGCCGCTTCGCCGGAAATGGCCATGGCCACCGACGCCGCGAGGGACAACTGAACGTATTTGCTTCGTTTCATCTAGGGCTTCCTGCCGATCAGTTGGACGGTGTCATGCACGCAGCGTTGAGCATGCCGACGCTGATCGCCACCGCGGCCACGTAGATGCCGGAGGCAATTTCACCGTTGGCGATGCGCTGGGAGGTGCCCTTGAGCACCAGGGTCGTGGCGAGGAATGCCAACAGTTGCACAACCGCGGCAATCACCGCCCAGAGCACGAAGTCGAGGACGTTGACCGAAAAGGCAATCACGTTGCTGGCGGGAATGGCGAAACCGATGATCGCGCCCGCCAAGGCGATGGCGGCAGCAGTGTTGCCGGCACGGATCAGCTCGAATTCTTTGTGCGGGGTGATGCGCGTGTAGACAAACTGAAACAGCATGAACAGCAGCACGGCGCCGATCAAGTAAACGACGAAACCGGTCAAAGCGGTCTTGTTCAGGGAAACGGCCAGCACTTCCAGCATGAAAAACTTCCTTTGTTAAATGGAGCTCAGGTCAGTCGTGTACAACGAAATGCCCAGCGAGGTGCTCAGGCTGACGGTGCCTTCTTCGTCCTGTTCAACCGAGAACAGCAACAGCTCGCGGCGATCGGTCAGGCCGGTCTCGCGGGCGTACAGCATCGAATGGTGCTGGATGGTGTAACTCTCGTCGGGATTGACCACTTGCTCGGTCAACGGCACCAGTTCGGTCTGACCTTGTTCGGTGCCCCACTCACGGGTGTATTCGGTGCCCTCGTGGGTGTAAGTCGGCAGGCCGATCGAACTGTTGGGGCCGGCCAGGCGCTGCAGTTCGGCGTCACTGTTGACGGTCACGTAACTGAGGTAGTTGAACAGGATGACCGATTCGATCTGATCGTCGCCGGTGACGTGGATCTGCAACCAGAAATCTTCGTCATTCATGTAGTAGCGACGCAGCTTGTTCGATTGGCCGAGGTCGACCCAGCCGGCGCTCCAGATCGCCTGATCGACAGGTACGCGTACCGAGCTCGAGCCATCAAGCAACAACGTCAGGGTCGAATCGAACCTGACACCTTTGCCTTGCGCCATGCCGAGTGGTCCATCGGCGACTGTAGGCGCTGGCGCAGCGGTAGTGCCCAGCAAGTCTTTAAACCATCCCATGGGTACATTCCTTGAGGCGGGTGGAGGTGTTCGTCGTAAAAAAGCGCCGCTAGTGTACCGGGCTGCACGACGAACGAGCAGGCCAAATACAAATGTTGCGAGCCCAAAAAACCTGTACGAGCTGCCGCAGGCTGCGATCTTTTGATCTGGCTTGTAAAAACAGAATCAAAAGATCGCAGCCTGCGGCAGCTCCTACAGAGCCAGGTGCTACTGAGCGGACTTCTGCTTCAGGCGCTCAAGGATTGCGTTCGCGCTGCCTTCGTTCGGCGTGATCCCGGCGTCGCGCAATTTGCGCTCCAGGTCGTTGCCGGTCGACGCATCAGCCAACTCGTCCGCCGCGCTCAGCTCGGCTGCCCGTTGCTGCTGTTTGGCTTGCAGACGGTTGAGGGTGCCGACCGCGGTTTCCAGTTTGCCGTTGGCGCCGCCGCTGGCAATGGACGCGCTGACCTGAGCCTTTTGCACGCTGTCACGGGCCTTGGCCATGTCCACTTGCTGGCGCAGGCTCTTGATCCGTGCTTCGGCCTTGTTGATGTCCTTGCGCATGTTTTCGGCGTAGGTGCCGAATTCGTCGCTCAGTTTTTTCTCGGCATCGAGGTCATTGGTCAGGGTCGAAATCGCTTCGGCAACTTCCATCGCCAGGTCTTCACGACCGGCGTTCAGGGCGGCGACAGCCTTGGCTTCCAGATCCTTGATCTTGGCGTCGTACTCGCTCACGCGGTCGGCGGCCAGTTTGTGCTTGGCCATGATGGTGACCAGTTCGCGGCGGGCGTTCGACAGCGCGGTGTCGGCGTCACGGATTTCCTGGTCGAGGATGCGCAGGGCCTGTTGATCGACGATGGCTTCGCCGACTTCATTGGCGCCGCCGCGCAGTGCGGTGAACAACTTGCTCCAGATGGACTGAGTCATTGGATATTCCCTGTTGATTACTTGAAGAAGTGTTCGAAGGCTTCGCTGGCGCGCTGCACGTTGTCGACCAGGGTTTTTACCTCGGTGACGACGTTGGTCAGGCTCGAATCGGCGCTGAGGGCGCCAAACATGTTGTAGACAGTCTGTCCGTTCGGCATCGACTCGATACCGATGGACGACAGTGGGAACATTTCCCGGCTGCGCAGCACGGCATCGTTGAAGGCGCGCACGTCGGTGATCGAATCGATGTCCACCAGCACGGTGTCGACGATGATCTGGGCGCCGGCCAGGGCAATGTGAATCGGCAGACCGCCGAATTCATTCATTTCCAGTTTGATGCTGGGTTCGGAACTCTGGATCAGCGACAGCGTGATCTCCTGCGAAGCCACCTCATCCAGTGCCTTGAGGGCGTTGAAGAGGCTATCGATGTTCCAGTTGTTGCCTGCGCTCATGTAATTCTCCGACATGAATGAGCCAGCCAGAATCGGTTGGCGTAGCTGTTGCTCCATTTGCTTGAGCACGCTTCGGTTTTCGGGAAGCACCCAAGTTTCGTGTTTCACATAACCGGCAGCGGCCAGGCCCGCGCGCATCTGCTTCATATAGAAGCTCGACGGTTTCTTCGCGGACGGTTTCGAGCGCTCTCCCTTCGGGCTCCCTGACTTAGTCGCGGGGGAGGGGCTTTTCATGGCAATGACTCCGTTATGAACATCTCACGCGTGAGGCACACTACAACCAATTCAAAATGCCATCAATGGCTCACGCGTGAGATTTTTTCGGCGTCCGCAAAAACGCCAGAAAGGTCTCAGGCGTAGGGTTTTGCAAAAGTGAGTATCCGGGCGGTTTGGTGTGACTCCACCAGTCAAAACACCGCTTTCGGGAGCAAGCCCCTCCCACAAATGGATCTGTGGGGGGCTGTGGATCGTGCAATTTGCCGGGGTTTTGCAGGCGGTCGTGCAGATTGAAACAGGCGTGATGCCAGCACGTTTTCGACAAGCTTCTGATTCCTCGATGATTTTCCCGGCGCGCCCGTTGGCCTGATCTCTGCACCCCTCTGCACTACATTCACCGCGCCGCTGAAAGGGGAAACGCATGACCCCGACACTCCGCAAGAAAACGGTCGTTGCTCACTCCGTGCGTGCCGCCGCGCCCCAGCATGAAGTGCAGACCAACAAGGCTCTGGCCCGATGGCTGGCGCAGATTCTCGGGCTCAAATTCGGCGGCAGCTACGACCCTGAAAAACATCGCGGTCGTGATCTGTATCTATTACCGACGCAGACGATAGTCGGCGCGGCCAAGGCTCACGAGCTCGGCATCAAAGGACCGGATGATCTGTGGGGAGGTTACGTCGAACACGATTTCATCTGCACCAAAGCCATCAGCCATGGCCTGCGCAGCCACCTGGCTCAGGCGCCGAAAGGCTGGTCGCCGCTGTTTTCCGAACGCGTGCGCAACGTGGTGCTCGACGGTCTCAGCGTGTTTTCCCTCGAGGATGCGCGGCCTGCTGCCGAGCATTTGCTTTACAGCGGGTCGATTCGGTTGAAGCCGGTTCACGCCTGTGCCGGTCGCGGTCAGGAAGTGATCAAAAGCCTCGACGCCTTCGATGAAATTCTTGCCCGGCCAGAAGCCGAGCAGCTGTTTCGCGAGGGGGTGGTGCTGGAGCAGGACTTGAGTGAGGTCATCACTCACAGCGTCGGCCAGTCATTCATCGGCGACAAGGTGCTCAGCTACTGCGGTGATCAATACTTGACCGAGGACGCCCACGGCGAAGAAGTCTACGGCGGCTCGAATCTACTGGTGGTGCAGGGCGGCTACGAGGATCTGCTGGCGCTGGATCTGCCCGACGCTGTGCGCCTGGCCATCGAGCAGGCGCAGGTTTTCGATGGCGCCGCCGATGAAGCCTACCCGCGCTTCTACGCCTCGCGACGCAACTACGACATCGCCCAGGGGTTGGACAGCAATGGCAAAACCCGCAGCGGCGTGCTCGAACAATCCTGGCGCATGGGCGGCGCCAGCAGCGCTGAAGTGGCGGCGCTGCAAAGTTTCGTCAATGACCCGACGATGCGCGCGATACGCGTGTCTTCGGTGGAAACCTATATCGATCAGCCGCTGCCGGCGGAGGCCATCGAGGTGTATCGCGGCCCGGCCGAGAACAGCGAATTTCTCCTCAAATACGTAACGGTCAAATCTTATGACGGCTAGAAGCGAAAGCATTCAAATCGACATTGATGACGAGCAGATGAGCGGGACCTTTCTCAGTCCCAAATCCAAGGTGCCGGGGGTGTTGTTTGTCCACGGTTGGGGCGGTAGTCAGGAGCGTGACCTTGAGCGCGCCAAAGGTATCGCCGGACTGGGTTGTGTATGCCTGACCTTCGACTTGCGCGGCCACACGGGCGGCACCGGGATCTCATTGAGCCGAGTGACACGCGAAGACAATCTGCGCGATCTGCTGGCGGCCTACGACCGCTTGCTTTCGCACCCGGCGCTCGACACGTCGGCGATTGCTGTGGTCGGTACCAGTTATGGCGGTTATCTGGCTTCCATACTGACGTCTTTGCGCCCGGTGCGCTGGCTGGCACTGCGGGTCCCGGCGCTGTATCGCGACGAACAATGGCACACGCCCAAACGCGATCTGGACAAGGCTGATCTGCGTGATTATCGCGGCACACTGGTGCGTGCAGACACCAACCGTGCATTGCACGCGTGTTCGCAATTTACCGGGGATGTCTTGCTGGTCGAATCGGAAACCGACGACTACGTACCGCACGCGACGATCATGAGTTATCGCGCGGCGTGCCAGCAGACGCACTCGCTCACCCATCGGATTATCGATGGCGCGGATCATGCGTTGAGCGAGCCGGTTTCGCAGCAGGCTTACACATCGATTCTGGTGGACTGGATTACCGAGATGGTCGTGGGTGAGCGGTTGAGCATCATTCAGTCTTCATGAGTTGTGGTGTTCTCCAAACCGCCTTCGCGAGCAGCTTCGCTCCCACATTTGGAATGCATTCAACCTGTGGGAGCGAGCCTGCTCGCGAAGGGGCCATCAGCCTCAACAACAATTTCAGGAAGGTTTCTTCTCGATCCGCAGCGACTCCCACATTTGGAATGCATTCAACCTGTGGGAGCGAGCCTGCTCGCGATGGGGCCATCGGTCTCAACAACAATTTCAGGAGGGTTTCTTCTCGATCCGCAGCGACTTGGCCTTCGCCTCCACCAGCAAGTACATCACCAGCGTAATCAGCAACGGCAGCAGAAAATAAATCGCCCGATACGCGAGTAATCCCGCCACCAGACTGCCCCGCGAAGCCTCGTGTTGCAACAATGCCACAAACACCGCCTCCAGCACCCCGAGCCCCGCCGGTATATGGGTGATGACCCCGGCGATCGCACTGATCAACAACACGCCCAGTACCAACGGATAGTCGAGTTTGCTCGGCAGCAAGGTGAAAATCACCGCCGCCATCAGCGACCAGTTCAACGCTCCGAGCAGCAACTGCAACACCGCCATGCGCAGCGACGGCAGATGGATTTCCACGCCACGAATCGACCATTCACGGCGCTTGGAAAACTGACACGCCGCGAGATACCCGGCGCTGATCAGCAGCAACAGCACACCGATGCCTTGCAGCGCCGTGGTGCTGATTTTCCAGCCAGGCGGCATGCTTACCAATCCGCTGCTGAACACCACGCCGGCGATGGTCATGTAGCCGAACCAGTTGGTCGCCAGGCTCAGGCCGAGGATCTTGGCGATGTTGCTTTTGCTCACGCCGAGGCGCGAATACAGGCGATAACGCATGGCGATGCCGCCGACCCACGCGCTGAGATTGAGGTTGAACGCGTAGCTGATGATCCCCACCGGCAGGATCTGTTTCCAGGTCAGGTCTTGGCGAATATAGGTGCGGCCGATCAGGTCGAAACTGGCGTAGGTCAGAAAACTCAGCAGCGTCACGCTGGCGGCGATGATCAGCGTGCGTACTTTGAAGTCGGCAAGAGTTTGCAGCACTTCCGTCCATTCGATGCGCGTGGCGAACATCGTTAACAAGACTATCAATGCGAGAAAAAACAACAGCGTCAATGGACGCTTCCAACGGCTCCATTTCGAGTGCGTCGCGGGCGCCGAATGGCCGGACGATTGCGCTTCGGAACGGCTCATGAGCGCTCACCTCGAAACGGCTTGAGCCTCGGTTTGTGCGCCGGCAACCAACCAGCCATCGCCGGGAAATGCCGCAGAAAGTGGAACACCAGAAAACCCACGGTCATGTGCCAGATCCGCCCGCGTGGCGACTTGCTCGCGTCCATGGCTTTGCAGTGGTTCTGGCTCAGGTCTTCGAGGCGCTCGAACAGTTGCTGGTTGAATGCGCGATCACGGATCAGCACGTTGGCCTCGAGATTGAGCGACAGGCTCAAAGGGTCGAGATTGCTCGAGCCGACGGTGCTCCATTCCTCGTCCACCAGCGCGACTTTGCCGTGCAGCGGGCGCTGGCAATATTCGTGAATCTGCACGCCGGCCTTGAGCAGATAGTCATAGGTCATGCGTGCCGCGAGTTTCGCCACCAGCATGTCCGGCTGGCCTTGCAGGATCAGCCGCACTTCGACGCCGCGCCGTGCCGCGTTGCGGATTTCGCGCAGCAGGCGATAGCCGGGGAAGAAGTAAGCGTTGGCAATGACCACCCGGCGTTTGGCCCGGCGCAGGACCTGCAAATAGACGTCTTCGATATCGGTGTGGTGCTGGTCGTTGTCGCGAAATACCAGACGTACCTGACCGTCATGATCGTCGAACGCCATTTCCGCGCGGCGTTGTCGGCGCCGTTGCCACCAGAATCTGGCCCGCCCCGGGCGACCGCTTTGCAGCAGGGCAAAATGATGGATGTCTGCTACGGCCGGACCCTGTACTTCGACCGCGTAATCCTGCTTGGCTTCCGGCCCGAAATCGGCCAAGTGATCGCCGGAAAAGTTGATTCCGCCAATGAACGCAACCAAGCCGTCGACCACGACAATCTTGCGGTGCAGACGGCGGAACCAGTTGGTCCGAAAGCCCAGGTGTTTCGGTGCCGGATCGAACATTTGCAGGTGTACGCCGGCTGCGCTCAACGCCGTCAGATAACCGGTGCTCAACTCACCACAGCCGAAACCATCGAGGCTGACCGTTGTGCGCACGCCACGCTGTGCGGCGTCGATCAGAATCTCCTGCAATTCGGCACCGACCTTATCTTCGAACACGATGAAGGTCTCAAGCAGGATCTCACTCTTCGCCGCACGCATCGCTTCGAACACTCGCGGAAAATATTCCTCGCCGTTTTCCAACAGCTCGACACGGTTGTTGCCCTGCCAGCGGTACTCGACATCGACGTGGCCGGGCTCGCGGACCGGCGGGTTGATGCTGATCGGTTCCACGGCGGATTTCTCCAGCGGCGCGCTGCTCATAGTTCGATCTCCACCGATAACGGTGCGTGGTCGGAAAGGTGCGACCACGGCCGGTTCGCCAGGACTTTCGGCTGGCGGGCCTTGAGGTTGCGCACGTAGATACGGTCGAGCCGCAGCGTCGGCAGGCGCGCGGGAAAGCTACGCGCCGGTTTGCCCTGATGCTCGGCGAACACTTCGCGCAGGCCGCAGGGTTTGAGTTGCGCATCGGCGCGCTGGCGCCAGTCATTGAAGTCGCCGGCAACGATCACCGGCGCGTCATCCGGCAGTTCGGCCAAGCGCTGCATCAACAGATCAAGTTGTGCATTGCGATGGCTTTCGCGCAGACCCAGGTGCACGCAGATCGCATGCACTTCAACGCCATCGCCGGGCAGGCGCAGCACGCAATGCAGCAGGCCACGGTTCTCGTGGCCACTGATCGAGACATCGAGATTGTCGTGACGGATGATCTGGAATTTCGACAGCAGCGCATTGCCGTGATCGCCCTCCGGGTAAACCGCGTTGCGCCCATAAGCGAACTGCGGCCAGAGGCTGTCGGCGAGGAATTCGTATTGCGGCATCTTCGGCCAGTTGTCGTAACGCTGAGGATGGTGTTCGTGGGTGCCGTGGACTTCCTGCAGAAACACCACGTCGGCGGCCACGCTGCGCACCGCTTCGCGTAACTCCGGCAGGATGAAACGGCGGTTCAGCGCGGTGAAACCTTTGTGGGTGTTGACCGTCAGCACGGTGAAGCTGCGCACGGATGACGCGACCTCGGCGCCTTCGTCGGTAAAACCGACCGGCTCTGGAATGCTCATGCCAACACCCCTTCGTCTGCGGGTTCACCGGGGGTGGTGGCGAGGTCTTCATCGAGGTCGAATCGATGCAACAGATCGCGTGCGTCGTATGGCGCACGGACTTTGACGTCGTTGTCGAAATAGCAGAACACTTCACGGGATTTTCGTGCACGGGGTTTTACGCGAGGGGCGATCAAGTGCGCGTCTTTCGGTTGCTGGCCGTGGTGCCAGGCGTCGATCCGTTCGGCCCAGCGTTTGAGCGCTGGCGCGGTATAGCCGCTGGCGTAGAGTTCTTCGGCGCCGTGCAGGCGCAGATAGACGAAGTCGCTAGTGAGGTCTTCGCGATACGGCCATTTACCGACAGTGTCGGCGATCACCAGTGCGGTGTTGTGGCGTTTCAGCAAGCGCACGAAGTCAGGGTCGATGAAGCTGTCGTTGCGGATTTCCACGGCGTGACGCAGTGGTTTCTTGCCGTAAGCCTTCAGGCTGGCGTGGCCGTGCAGGTGGGAATCGTGCTGGCGGGCGAGGGCGGCGGCCGCTTCCGTGTCGTGGGGTAGCAGGGCGAGGAAGTGTTCGAAGCGTTCGGCGTCGAATTTGAAGTTGGGCGGAAATTGCCAAAGGATCGGGCCAAGCTTTTCCTTCAACTCCAGCACCCCGGAGGCGAAGAAGTTCGCCAGCGGTTTTTCGATCTCGCGCAAGCGGCGGATGTGAGTGATGAAACGTGGCGCCTTGACGCTGAAGACGAAGTCAGCGGGCGTTTCGGCGTACCACTGGGCATAGCGTTCGGGCCGTTGCAGGGCGTAGAACGATCCATTGATTTCGATGCTGTTGACTGCGCGCGAGGCGAACTGCAATTCGCGCTTCTGCGCCAGTCCTTTCGGGTAGAAATCCCCGCGCCACGGGGCGTAGCGCCAGCCGGAAATACCGATGTGAATCGTCGCCATGCCGCCCTCCCGTTAAAAGTCCTCGTACAGCCTCTGTCTGTTGATGACTGCGCACGGTTCGGGAAAGTTTCGACGGCGTTACGGACGGCATATTTGCTTTCACATCAATAACCGGTTGATCGCACACCCCCGTCGGAGCAGCCTGCGGCAGCTCCGACGGGGGGAATCAGTGAGTCATCAGTGGCCGGTGATGACGCGCGAAGTACTTTCGGCGTAGGTCGGGCCGAGGCGATCCAGACGTCCGCTCCAGGCGGTCAGCGCCAGTGCCATCAGCACCA
This sequence comes from Pseudomonas sp. NPDC087598, assembly GCF_044743525.1. NCBI lineage: Bacteria > Pseudomonadati > Pseudomonadota > Gammaproteobacteria > Pseudomonadales > Pseudomonadaceae > Pseudomonas > Pseudomonas sp. NPDC087598. The sequence goes on from NZ_JBIUWQ010000015.1 coordinate 20,315, forward strand.
CCAGACCGCCGATCCACGCCGTGTGAATCAGGCCGATGTGCTCGACGATCAAACCGCCGCCCCACGCACCGCCAGCAATCCCCAGATTGAACGCTGCAATGTTCAGACCCGATGCCACGTCTACTGCATGCGGCGTGTGATGTTCGGCCTGACGCCCGACATACACCTGCAACCCCGGCACGTTACCGAACGCGACCGCGCCCCAGACCAGCACCGTGGCCAAGGCCAGCCATGGATTGCCAGCGGTAAAAGTCAGCACGAACAGTACGGCGGCGAGCAGGGCGAAGATGATTTTCAGCGCGCTGATCGGCCCGCGTTTGTCGGCCAGTTTGCCGCCCCAGATGTTGCCAGCCGCGACTGACACGCCGTACACCAGCAGTACCAGGCTGACGGTGCTGGCGCTGAAACCGGAAATGTCCTGAAGGATCGGTGCCAGAAAGGTGAAGGCGATGAACGAGCCGCCGTAACCGATCGCGGTCATCGCATACACCAGCAGCAATCGCGGCTGTTTCAGCACCTGCAACTGTTGCAGCAGCGACGCCGGTTTGCTGTGAGTGATGTTGTTCGGCACATAAATCAGGCTGCCGATGAACGCAATCACACCCAGCGCCGAGACGGCGAGGAAGGTTTCCCTCCAGCCGAAATGCTGACCGATAAATGTGCCCAGGGGCACTCCGGTCACCAGGGCGACGGTCAGGCCGGTGAACATGATCGCAATCGCGCTGGCGGCTTTTTCTTTTGGCACCAGACTGGTGGCGATGGTCGAACCGATCGAAAAGAACACGCCGTGGGCGAGACCGGTGACGATCCGTGCCAGCACCAGCGATTCATAACTCGGCGCGAGCCAGGCCAGCAGGTTGCCGAGGGTGAACAGCACCATCAGCGACAGTAGCAACAGTTTGCGCGGGACTTTGCCGGTGAGTGCGGTCAGCACCGGCGCGCCGATGGCCACGCCCAGTGCATACAGGCTGACCAGCAGGCCGGCGGAAGGAAGGCTGACGCCGAGATCGGCGCCGATGGTCGGCAACAGACCAACGATGACGAACTCGGTCGTCCCGATGGCAAAAGCGCTGAGGGTCAGCGCGAGCAAGGCAATGGGCATGACGGCACTCCGGTAGAGGTTTGGATGGAGCGCAGTGTCGGGGTTTGGGTTGTGCGGAAAAATAGGGGGATTGGCATTTGATATTTGTCTTGAGCGCAAAGATCAAAATAAGACGCTGACCCCTTGTGGCGAGGGAGCTTGCTCCCGCTGGTCTGCGCAGCAGACCCAAAACCGCCAGCGCACAGTGTCAGGAAAATCATCTTGGCAGGAAAAAGGGCCGCTTCGCGCCCCAGCGGGAGCAAGCTCCCTCGCCACAAAGGTTGATGGAGTGTACGAAAGCTTATTCCTGGCAAAAACCGAACTTGTCCGCCATTCACCGATCAGTTCCTTACAGGTTCAGCCACGGGAGATCGGAGTTTTGATCAAGTTCAGGATCGCCATTCTGCTGGGAGCACTGCTGTTTCTCGGCGCCAACGAACTCGAAGCCGCGACGTTGCCGGGCGTTCCGGCCGCTGCTGAAGAGCCGGCCAAACCCGAGCCGATTGTGCAGGGTGGTCTGCTCGGTGCCATCAGTTCGAGCATCGATGACGTTCAGGACAAACTCGATCTCAACGAACATCTGGTCGATGCCTGGCGCCTGCGTGCCGATCGCGCGGCGGACGAGGTCGACAAACTGGTCAACCAGCCGTCGAATCGTTCGGGCTGGAGCGTTGCCGGGGATTTCCTGACGTTGTCCGGCACCTGGCTCGGCAGTTTTGCGCTGCTCACGGTGCTTGGCAGTCTGTTGGCCAAACGCCTGCGTGAGGGCCGCTGGTTTCGCACTCGTCAGCGCAGTCAGGATCTGCTCGGCTACCTGTTGCCGTATACCGTGCCGGCACTCATCTGCCTGCCGCTGACCCTGTACGTCAGCCATTTCCTGCAAGCTTCGGTAGGGCGTGCGCTGGCACTGTGTCTGGCCTACGCCACCAGCAGCGGGATCTTTTCCACCTCGATGTTGTTGTGCGTGGTGGTGATGTTCAACGTTGGCCACAAACGCCCGGCAGCCAAAATCATCCGTGACTACTGCCCGCACCCGCTGTTCCTGATCGGCTTTCTTGCTGCCCTCAGCGATGCGCTGACCAGCCCGCAGATCGCCCGGCAACTGGGCGGTAACATCACCAGCAGCATTGCGGTGTTCACCGGGCTGATCGCCTCGATTATTTTCGGTTTGCTGGTGATTCGCCTGCGTCGTCCGGTGGCGCATCTGATCCGCAATCGCCCGCTGAGCCAGCGGCTGAAACAGCCGTCATTACAGGAGTCGCTGCGGATTTTTTCCGGGCTGTGGTACTGGCCGATCGTGTTGATGGTGCTGGTTTCGGCGGTCAATCTGATCGGCATCGGCGAGGACAATCAAAAGGCACTGCGCTGCGCGTTGTTCACCACGGTGCTGTTGATCGGCACGGTGTTTCTCAGCACGATTCTGCAGCACCTGTTCAAGTCGCGAAAAGCCGAAGCGATCCAGCGCAGCAGCGCTTACAAGGAACGCTTTCTCAGCCTGCTGCATGCGTTGCTGCGGATCGTCATTGCGATTGCCTTCATCGATATTCTCGGGCGGATCTGGGGCGTGTCGCTGCTCGATTTTGCTCAGAGCAGCACGGTCGGCCGAGCGATCAGTAACGCGTTGAGCAGCATCGGCCTGATCTTCCTGGTGACGTGGTTGTTGTGGGTGGTGCTCGACACGGCGATTCAGGAAGCCCTGAAACCGCCGCTCAGCAAACGCGCGACGCGCCAGCCCAGCACCCGGGTGAAAACCATCCTGCCGCTGCTGCGCAACGCGATCAAAATCATCCTCGTGGTGATCTGCGCGATCACCACCATGGCCAACCTGGGGATCAACGTCGCGCCGCTGCTGGCCGGTGCCGGGGTGGTCGGCCTGGCCATCGGTTTCGGTTCGCAGCAACTGGTGCAGGACGTGATTACCGGGCTGTTCATCATCATTGAAGACACGCTGTCGATAGGCGATTGGGTGGTGCTCGATTCCGGGCATGCCGGCACAGTGGAAGGGTTGACCATCCGCACCCTGCGCCTGCGTGACGGCAAGGGTTTTGTGCATTCGGTGCCGTTCGGTCAGATCAAGGCTGTCACCAATCAATCGCGGCAATTCGCCTATGCTTTTTTCTCGGTGCAGTTCACCTATGACACGGATGTCGACAAGGCCATCGAGCTGATCCGCGAGACCGGCGATTCGATCCGCGAAGATCCGTTCCTCAAGTACAACCTGCAAGGGCCGCTGGATGTGTTTGGCGTGGACAAGATGGATTTGAACGGCGTGGTGCTGACGGCACAATTTCGAACGGTGTCGGGCGGGCAGTATGCGGTCAGTCGTGCGTTCAACCAGCGTTTGAAGAAGCTTGTGGATAACAACCCGACGGTACATTTCGCGCAGACTTATCCACAGCAGGTTTTGTTGCCGAAAAGGCCGAAAGAAAAGCCTGCGGAGCATTCGGCGGTCGTGGTGTCGCAGGAATCTCGGACCTAGCTGCAAGATAGTGCGCTGGGAGTTCCGGCCTCTTCGCGAGCAGGCTCGCTCCCACAGGGGAATAGTGTCTACTGTGGGAGCGAGCCTGCTCGCGAAAAGGTTAGCCGGAGCGACATCAATGCCGGATCAATTTAGTGCGCACCTGCTCCATATCAATCTGATCCAGCCCCAGCCAGATGTGCTGCTTGCCGGCAATCACCGCTGCCGCCGGCAAGCCATCCCGATACACCAGCCGGTTACTCGCCAGCGCCGGCACTTTCATCCCCGGCAATAACGTCCCGGCCAGATTCAACGGATCAACCCCGCACACCGCAATCAAGCTGCCGTCATGCGGTCGCCGCCGCACTTCACGCAGCAATGGAATCGCTTCGGGCAAGGCAAACTGTTCACCGGCCAAGCCACTGACAAACCGCCCACCCCGAATCTCGCCGCGAGCTTCCAGTCGGTGAAACGTGCGCAGCAACTCACGCCAGCTCGGCAGCCAATCGGCCTCACGTTCAAGGATTCGCCAGAACACCACGCCGTAGCGGCGCAGCAAGGTCATCGCGACATGCTCCAGGGTTTCGGCGGGGATGTTCGGCTGATCTACCGCCGGCCCACGCCGCAGCAACGCCCAGCGTCCGGCATCGTCCATACCGCCGACAAACGGGCCGCGTCCGCGCCGACTGCTGCGCTGCTGGCGCTTGCTCGCCGGGGTGATCAACGCACGCAGGCCAGCAAAGCTGTCGGCATTCACCAACCCTGCGCCGACCAGTTCCTGCAAGGCGATTTCCAGTTCGCTGCGCAGCAGATGCGCCTCATGAATCAGCTCATCGAAAAACAGTGCGCCGTGCTGACTCAAGGCCTCGAACACCTTCTGTGTTTTCGGCGACAGTTCGCTGACCGGCGTCTGTTCGGCCAGCGCACTCCACAGCCCGACCTGACTGCGCGGCAGCAGCACAATCGGCGTACTGCGCAACGCCGTGCCGCTGACTTTCTGGCGGGCACTGAGGCGCGTCCACACCAGTTTGCCGTTGCGGCACAAATCATCCAGCCAGCTCGGCGAGTAGTCCTTCAGTCGCGCCGGAAGGATGTCGCTGTCCCACGCCGACGCGGCCGCCGCATAGCCTTCGAACTGACCGGCAATCGCCGGCAGCACGGCGCTGCCCTGGCCTTGCGTGGCGGGCGATAAATGCTGCCAGTCGAACAGAAACCGCATGAAATCCTGCAAAGCCACCGGTTCGATTTCCCGGCGCAGACGCTTGACCGTGTAACGATGGATGCGTGCCAGCAAATGCCGCTCGCACCATTCCTCCTCTGCCGCGCCCGGTGTGAACCGGCCGCGCAAGACATAACCTTCGCGCTCCAGTTGCGCGAGTGCTTGATTGACCTGCGGTATGGGCAACGCGAGTGGTTCGGCAATCGCCGGCAAGGGCAGCGGACCGAATGCGCCGAGTCGGGCGCGGATCACCTCGACCAATGCCTCATCGAACGTCCAGGTTTCATCAAACCCGGGCAATGCTTCCTGCGGCGGTTGCAGCGTGGCCTGTGGATAAAGCGCTTGCAGGCACGTCAGACGCTCTCGTGCCAGCCACAACGAACGAGGCTGTGGATTTGTAGTGACTGTGAGGCCCTCTTCGCGAGCAGGCTCGCTCCCACATTTGGCGGTGTTCCAACTGGCTGAACGCGGTTGAATGTGGGAGCGAGCCTGCTCGCGAAGCTTTTCTTTTACCGTTACTCGCGGAACGACCAAGTGACAGGCACGACCGCTGGCAGTCAATGTGTCCAGCCATTCGCGCCAGTGTTCGCCATCCTGAACTTCAAGCTCGCTGATGCAGGCGAGGCTCATCAACGCCTCATGCATTTCATCGATATTGCTCGGCGTCGGCCAGGCTTCTTCACGCACCGCGTTGATCGCGTCCGCATCCAGTGCGCCGAGATCATCGGTAGATTGCGGATCGCTCCAGCGCCGGTTGATTACCGCTTGGGTGCGACGTTCTTCCAGTGGCGCATCATCGAGAAAGGTATAGGGGCGGGCGCTGAGAATCTCCGCCGCCAGCGGTGACGGCGCCGGCAGATCGCGGCTGATCAGACGCACCTCGCCATGCTCCATGCGTCGCAGCAGATGGAGCCAGCCCTCGCTGTCCATCGCCTCGTGCAGGCAATCGTCGAGGGTCTGTTCCACCAGCGGATGCTGGGGAATCTCGCGCTCGCCGGCGAGGTTTTCCAGGCAGGCAATCTGATCCGGAAACACACTGGCAATCAGGTCTTCGCTTTTCATGCGCTGCAACTGCGGCGCGACTTTGCGCCCACCGGTAAAGCGTGGCAGCGCCAGGGCGACCCCGGCATTCCAGCGCCAGCGCACGCCGAACAGCGGCGCATCGAGCACCGCTTGAATGAGGATGTGCTCGGCGCTGTTGCTGTGCAGGTAACGCCAGACGTCATCGAGCTCGAAACTGTGGCTGGTGGACAGCGACAGCACGATCGCATCTTCACTGGCCGCCGCCTGCAACTCGAAATTGAAGGTGCGGCAGAAGCGCTTGCGCAGGGCCAGACCCCACGCGCGATTGATGCGGCTGCCGAACGGCGAATGGATGATCAGTTGGGTGCCGCCGGACTCGTCGAAAAACCGCTCCATCAGCAAGGTATCTTGCGAGGGCAGGGCGCCGAGGGTCTGGCGTGCGCGGGCGAGGTATTCGACCAGTTGCTCGGCGCTGGCGCGGTTGAGGCCGAGCGTGTGTGTCAGCCAATCGAGCGCCGGTTGCAGATTAGCGGGGCTGGCGCCGAGCAACTCGTCGAGCGTCGCTTGCAGACGCGCCACTGCCGAGGACAGTTCATCGCTGCGCCCCGGCGCTTCGCCGAGCCAGAACGGAATGGTCGGCGGCTGACCTTGCGCATCCTCGACCCGCACCTTGCCGGTTTCTACCCGCAGAATCCGGTAGGAGGTGTTGCCGAGCTGGAACACGTCGCCGGCGATGCTTTCCACGGCGAAGTCTTCGTTGACGCTGCCGATGTTCAGGCCTTGAGGCTCCAGCATCACGCTGTAATCGGCGTTGTCCGGGATGGTGCCGCCGCTGGTTACCGCCGTCAGTTGCGAGCCACGCCGGCCACGCAAGGTGCGACTGACCGCGTCGCGATGCAGGTAGGCACTGCGAATGCCCTGGCGACCGTTGTAGCCTTCGGCGAGCATCGTCAGCAGGGCCTGATAGTGTTTTTCGTCGAGATCGCGATAAGGCGAGGCTTTGCGAAACATCGCCAGCAGCGCGTCTTCCGGCCATTCCTGACAACTCACTTCGGCGATGATCTGTTGCGCCAGCACGTCCAGTGGTGCTTCGGGGATGTGCAGAGTATCGAGTTCACCACGGCGCACGCAGTCGAGCAGGGCGGCGCATTCGATCAGGTCATCACGGGTGGTGGCGAACAAGCGTCCCTTGGGCGTGCCACCGACCTGGTGGCCGGAGCGGCCGACCCGTTGCAGAAACCCGGCGATGGAGCGGGGCGAGGCGATCTGGCAGACCAGATCGACTTCGCCGATATCGATGCCCAGTTCCAGCGACGCGGTGGCGATCAGCACTTGCAGTTCGCCACGCTTGAGCCGCTGCTCGGCGTCGAGCCGGAATTCCTTGGCCAGACTGCCGTGGTGCGCCGCCACCGCGTGTTTGCCGAGGCGCTCGCTGAGGTGGCGGCTCAGGCGTTCGGCAAGGCGGCGGGTGTTGACGAAAATCAGCGTGGTGCGGTGTGCGCGGGCAAGTTCGGCGAGGCGCTCGTAAACCAGTTCCCAGACATCGTTGGCCATGACTGCCGACAGCGGCACCGGCGGTACTTCGATCCCCAGATCCCGGGGACGCGCATGACCAATGTCGATGATTTCGCAGGGGCGATCGCTGCCGACGAGGAATTGCGCCACGGCTGCCACCGGTTTCTGCGTGGCGGACAGGCCGATGCGAGTCAGCGGCTCGCTGCACAAGGCTTGCAGCCGCTCCAGGCTCAGGGCCAGATGACTGCCACGCTTGCCGGCGGCCATCGCGTGGATTTCGTCGACGATCACCGTGCGCGTGGTGCCGAGCATTTTGCGTCCAGATGCCGAACCGAGCAGCACGTAGAGCGATTCCGGAGTGGTCACCAGAATGTGCGGTGCAGTTTTGCGCATGGCGGCGCGGTCTTTCTGCGGGGTGTCACCGGTGCGTACGGCGGTGCTGATTTGCAGTTCCGGCAGGTCCATCTGGCGTAACTGCCCGGTGATCCCGTCCAGCGGATTTTGCAGGTTGATCCGGATGTCGTTGGAAAGTGCCTTGAGCGGCGAAACGTAGACCACCAGCGTTTCGTCGGGCAGTCCGTCAGGGTTTTCCAGGCCACGATGGACGAGGTCGTCGAGCACGGCGAGAAATGCGGTGAGGGTTTTGCCCGAACCTGTTGGTGCGGCAATCAGCGTCGAGCGGCGCTGGCGGATCAACGGCCATGCGCGGGCCTGGGCGGCGGTAACCGTCGGGAAAGTGCTGCTGAACCAGACGCTGACGGCGGGGTGAAAGCCTGCCAGAGCCGCGTCCACGGGAAGGGGCAGATTCATGGGACAAGTTATGCGGGTGGGGGCGGGAAGATGCAAGTCTGTCTGGCTGATCGGTTATCCCTGTGGCGAGGGAGCTTGCTCCCGCTCGGCTGCGAAGCAGTCGCAAATTCAGCTGATGGGGTATTTCTGCTGCACCGCTTCGGTCGGATTCGGGAGTCCTTCGGCCTCCAGCGGGAGCAAGCTCCCTCGCCACAGGGTGTGCAAATGCCGGGGATGTACACTTTTGCGGATGACGGTTGCGCACTAAACCCGCAAAATGCAACGATTCCGGCAATTATCGACGACGGTTCCACAAGTACCGTCGCCAAAGCCATCGTTCCTATCAGACTGGGCCTGCTGACTCTATGCGAATGCGCCTTATGTTACTGGGCGGCGGAAATGCCCTTGGGCAGGCGCTGATTCGCCTCGGTGCGGAAGAAGACATCGGTTTCCTCGCCCCCCGCCCGCCCGAAGACGGCTGGGATGCCGCGAGCCTGACGCAACTGCTCGACGACACCCGTCCCGATGCGTTGATCAACCTCGCCTACTATTTCGACTGGTTCCAGGCCGAGACCGTCAGCGAAAGCCGCATGGCCGGGCAGGAACGCGCCATTGAACGGCTCGCCGAACTGTGCCAGCACCACAACATCGTCCTCGTGCAACCGTCCAGTTATCGGGTGTTCGACGGCTCGCGTGCCACCGCGTACAGCGAAAAAGACGAACCGGTGCCGCTGGGCCTGCGCGGTCAGGCGTTGTGGCGGATCGAACAAAGCGTGCGCGCGACCTGCCCGCAGCACGTGCTGTTGCGTTTCGGCTGGCTGCTCGATGACAGCCCTGATGGCACCCTCGGACGTTTCCTTGCTCGCGCCGAACAACCGGATGAATTGCTTCTGGCCGACGACCGCCGGGGCAATCCGACCCCGGTCGACGACGCCGCTCGGGTGATTATCTCGGTGCTCAAGCAACTCGATTGCGCAGCGCCGCTGTGGGGCACTTATCACTACGCCGGCCACGAGGCGACCACACCGCTGGCGCTGGGCCAGGCAATTCTCACCGAAGCGCGCAGCCTGCATGCGCTGGCCATCGAAGCGCCGACCGCCCAGGCCCATGCCGCGCGTCCGGACGCTGCCGAGGAGCCGCAACACGCGGTGCTCGCCTGCAAGAAAATTCTGCACACTTTCGGGATCAAGCCGCGCGCCTGGCGTGCCGCGCTCCCGGGCTTACTGGATAGGTTTTATCGCCATGGCTGAAGGCACTGTTTTAATCACCGGCGGCGCCGGTTTCATCGGCTCGCACCTGACGGATGCCTTGCTCGCCAAGGGCCATTCGGTGCGAATCCTCGACGACCTGTCGACCGGCAAACGCAGCAATCTGCCGCTGGATAATCCTCGGGTCGAGCTGATTGTCGGCGATGTCGCTGATGCAGCACTGGTTGCCCAAGCGGTACAAGGTTGCAGCGCGGTCGTTCACCTGGCAGCAGTCGCCTCGGTGCAGGCGTCGGTGGACGATCCGGTGAAGACTCACCAGAGCAATTTCATCGGCACGCTGAATGTCTGCGAAGCCATGCGTCTGGCCGGGGTCAAACGTGTGTTGTACGCCTCCAGTGCGGCGGTGTACGGCAACAACGGTGAGGGCGAATCGATTGATGAAGAAACGCCAAAAGCGCCGCTGACGCCTTATGCCTCGGACAAACTGGCGGGCGAGCATTACTTTGATTTCTATCGCCGCCAGCACGGTCTGGAGCCGGCGATTTTTCGTTTCTTCAATATTTTCGGTCCGCGTCAGGATCCGTCCTCGCCGTACTCGGGCGTGATCAGCATCTTCAGCGAGCGTGCGCAGAAAGGTTTGCCGATCACCGTGTTCGGCGATGGCGAGCAGACGCGGGACTTTCTCTATGTCGAGGATCTGGTTGATCTTCTGGTGCAGGCGATCGAAAAGCCTGAGGTGGAAGTCGGCCCGGTGAATGTTGGCTGGAACCAGGCGATGAGCCTCAAACAGATGCTCGCTGAATTGCAGAAGGTAGTTGGCGAGTTACCTGCTGTCAGTTACGGCCCGGCGCGCTCCGGTGACATCCGTCATTCGCGCGCGAACAACAAACGTCTGCTTGAGCGTTTCAAACTGCCGGCCCAGACGCCGATGAGCGTGGGGCTGGCGCGGTTGCTGGGAAGATAAAACGCAGAAACAAAAAGGGCGCCTTTGCAGGCGCCTTTTTTGTGGGCGGGGTATCGCTTTGACTCAGATGCGATCCCTGTGGCGAGGGGGCTTGCTCCCGCTCGACTGCGTAGCAGTCGCCAATCCAATCAGTGCGGTTTTTCTGAAGCACCGCTAGTGCCTGTTTCGGGGCCGCTTCGCAGCCCGGCGGGAGCAAGCTCCCTCGCCACATTAGCCCGCATTCACCACCACGCGAATGTTCCTTAGAACTTGTAGCCCAGACCCACCATATACACAAACGGATCCACATCGACGTTCACCCGTGCGCGAGTGCCCGGTGCAACGGCGTTGTTCTCGACGGTGGCGCGAGTATCGATGTCGATGTAGCGCACCTGGGCGTTGAGCATGATGTTGTCGGTCAGCATGTAGTCCGCACCGACCTGCCAGGCCAGACCCCAGGAGTTTTTCGCCTTGAAGTTGTCGAAACCGTTGGCACTGGCTTCGCTGCCGACGTGCTCGTCGTAGATCCAGGTGTAGTTGATGCCGCCGCCGACATACGGTTGGAACGGCGACTTCGAATCCAGCGGGTAGTAGACGACGCTGAGGGTCGGCGGCAGGTGTTTCAGGGTGCCGAGCTTGCCGTTGGCCGCAGGCAGCGCAGTGCCTTTGAGCTTGACGTCATGCTCGAACGGGGTGGCCGCCAACAGCTCGATACCGACGTGATCGGTGAGCATGTAAGCGAAGTTGAGACCCAGTTGAGTGTCGCTGCTCATGGTCGCCTTGCCACCCAGATTGGCGCCGCTCAGCGGACCCTGATCGACCTTGACGCTGGAGCTGTCGGCCTTCGGGTTGACGGTGATCGCACCGGCACGGATCAGGATGTCACCGGCCTCGTGGGCGTGGGCGAGCGGGGCTGCGAGCGCGAGAGCAAACAGCGAAGCGCTGAGCAAGGACTTGTTCATGGGGGCTCCGAAAGGACGTTAAAAATCTTTGATGTCCTATGGTACGAAGCCAACTGATACGGTCTTTTGACTCAGCTCAATGAAACAGTGAAGGGGTAGTTTTTTGTGGAACCTTTGCCGGCGCTATCGCGAGCAAGCTCACTCCTACAGGGAAACGCATTCCAAATGTAGGAGTGAGCCTGCTCGCGATAGCCATTGAACAAACAATCCAGAGTTACCGGGATTCACTCCGGCAGTTCATACACATAAATCTTGTCGGCATCCATCTGATACCCGGCATCCGCCAGTTCGCTGCTCGACGCCTTGACCTGCAACGGCCCCTCGACCCAGTACGGCTGATACAGCTCATCGAGCTTTACGCCGAGTTCGCTTTTCACATGCACGATCTGGTTCGACGGCGGTGGTGGTACGTGGATGCAGGCGCCGAAGTACGGCACCAGCAAAAAGTCCGTGGTACGTCCTTCCTCGTTGACTTCCAGCGGCACGATATAACCCGGCAGGCGAATATTCTGGCCGTCGAGGCTCTTCACCACAGGCGCATTCGGCATGTCCTGTTTGGCTGCCGGCGCCGACTCGGCGGACAGCGCATCGCTCATCTTCGACAGGTCGTGCAGCGGGGTCATGTTCGGCACTTCCGGCGCAGCGTCCGGCGGGATCATTTCCGACCACGTCAGGTCTTTTGGCGCCGCCGCCCAAACGGGCAGGGCGACCAGCAATAACAGCGCAAGCACGGCGCGGGGCATGGTGAACATCCTCATAAACGGATCGACAGGCCATCGGCCAAGGATTGGCGATACGCGCGCCAGGCCGGCACGCTGCCCATCAGCAGCGCGGCCGCCAGAATGCCACCGAGCAGCGTCCATTCATACTCGCTCGGCCACGCCAGCGGCAGGAACAAGCCGTAATTGGCCTGCACATACCCTTGTGCGGCGGCGATGCCGATGTACAACAACGCCAGCCCGGCGATTACCCCGGTCAACGCCAGGGCAAAGGCTTCCAGCACCAGCAGGCTCGCGATGTGCCACGGCCGTGCGCCGACCGAACGCAGGATCGCCATCTCCCGGCGCCGCTCGTTGAGGCTGGTGAGAATGGCCGTGAGCATGCCTATCAACCCGGTCAGCACCACAAACAGCGAGACCACGAACAAGGCTTTTTCAGCGGTGCTCATCAGGCTCCACAATTCCTGCAAGGCCACGCCCGGCAGAATCGCCAGCATCGGTTCGCCACGGAATTCGTTGATTTCGCGTTGCAGGGCAAACGTGGAAATCTTGCTGTTGAGGCCGAGCATGAACGCGGTGATCGCTTGCGGCGTCAGGTCCATGTTGCGTGCCTGATCCGCCGTGATCCGCCCGTTGCCCCGCGCCGGCACGCCGTTGTGCCAGTCAATATGAATCGCTTCCATGCCACCGAGGCTGATGTGCAGCGTGCGATCCACCGGGGTGCCGGTGCGCTTGAGAATGCCGACCACAGTGAACGGCTTGTCGTCGTGCTTGACCAGGCTGATCGCCGCCACGCCGTGGGCCAGCACCAGTTTGTCGCCGAGCTTGTAATGCAGCGCGTCGGCGACTTCGGCACCGAGCACCACTTCAAACGGATCGGTGGCGAAGGCGCGGCCATCGGCCAGTTCCAGATGTTGCTGGCGGCCGTACTGGTAGTGCTCGAAATAGGCTTCGGTGGTGCCCATCACTCGATAGCCGCGATGGGAGTCACCCAGAGACATCGGGATCGCCCACTTCACTTTCGGGTTGTTGGCGAAATGTTCGAAGCTGTCCCAGCGAATGTTGTTGGTCGCGTTGCCGATACGAAACACCGAGTACAGCAACAGATTCACCGAGCCGGAACGGGCGCCGACGATCAAGTCGGTACCGCTGATGGTGCTGGCAAAACTGGCTTTGGCCTCGGTGCGCACCCGTTCTACAGCGAGCAGCAGGCAGACCGACAGGGCGATGGCGAATGCGGTGAGCAATGCGGTGAAGCGGCGGTTGGCCAGGCTGGCCATGGCCAGACGAAACAAATACATCTCAGACCTCGGCAGACGTGGCGGCGCGATTGAGCTCGGCCAGGGACAGGTGACGGTCGAACAGTGGCGCCAGGCTCTGATCGTGGCTGACGAACAGCAGACTCGAACCAGCCTCGCGGCATTCGGCGAACAGCAGGCGGATGAAGTTTTCCCGGGCGTCGTAATCCAGCGCCGAGGTCGGCTCGTCGGCGATCACCAGTTCCGGTTGGCCGATCAACGCACGCGCGGCGGCGACCCGTTGTTGCTGGCCGATCGACAAGGAGTCGGCACGGCGGGCGAGGATGTTTTCATCCTTCAGACCCAAGTGGGCCAGCAGGGTGGCGGCGGCTTGATCGACGCTGCCGTGACGCTGTTTCGCCCGTTCAGCGCGCAATTTGGAGAAGTGGCAGGGTAACTCGACGTTTTCGCGCACGGAGAGAAACGGCAGCAAGTTGAACTGCTGAAAGATGTAGCCGGTGTGGTCGACGCGGAACGTATCGCGGGCGCCCGCGGAGAGTTCGGTCAGCTCCTGGCCGAGCAGGCGGATGCTGCCGCGATCCGGCTTCTGCACGCCGCCGAGCAGGCCGAGCAGGGTGGTCTTGCCGCTGCCGCTGGGGCCTTTGAGGAACAGGGTTTCACCCGGCTCCAGACGAAACGCCGGGATGTCCAGCAACGGCGGATGACCGGGCCAGCTGAAGCCCAGGTCGGACAGTTCGATGAGTGCTTGAGTCATTTGAAACCGGTCAGATAGTTGAGTGGCCCCTTTGTAGGAGTGAGCCTGCTCGCGATAGCGGTGTATCAGTCAGCACTGAGTCAACTGACAGTCTGCTATCGCGAGCAGGCTCACTCCTACAAGGGATCTTCACAGATTTCAGAATTTCAGTGCGGCAGCCTTGGCAGTCACTTCCGTGCCTTGCTGGCCGTTCGCGCTGATCAGTTGTACCTGAATTTTCTGAGTGGCCGGGAAGGTATTGAAGATGTTTGCCAGATCCAGCGTCTTCAGCGCACCGGGGGCCGCGCAGTTAAATTGATAGTGCGCATGGATTTCGCTGTGGTCGTGGTGATGCTCGTGACCGTCCTTGTCGGCTTCAGCGTCGTCGTGATCGTCGGCATCCGGCTTGTCACCGAACAACGGACTCTCCAGATCCTGGCTGACCACTTTGCAACCGGCAGCGGCCGGCAGGTTGAACAGCGCCAACGGCTTCTCAAGCTGAGCGCGAGCGGCGGCGACTTTGGCCTTGTCGGCGTCAGTGCTGGCAACGTGTTCGAAACCGACCAGGTTCATCGCCGGGCTTTCCAGCTCCAGCTCCAGGGTCTGGCCGTCGAGTGCGGCGTTCAGACGACCGACGCCATGTTCATGCGCGCCGAGGCTACCGTGTTCATGGTCGTGGTCATGCTCATCGGCAGCGTGGGCGATGGCCAGCGGCAACAGGGCAAACGGCAAAGCGAGCAGCAGACGACGCATGGCGGTCTCCGGAAAGTAAAGTGAAGAGTTTGTTATGTAATCTTATAACGAAAGTCCGCAGAGTTTGCCCGCGCGCTCCGCTTTGCGCAAGACATGACTGAGCACCGCCTGGGCCAGAGTCCGGGGCGGTGCTTAAATTGGAGGTCACACTTTTAGAGTCAGAAGCCTGCGCCGGGATAGTCGAACCAGTAATGGCCCGATAGCACATGCTTGAGCAGATCTGCGTTCAGCACGCTCGGCGCATCACGACTAAAACGCTCGCGCCAGGCTGGCAGCCACCAGTAGTTGATGGCTGTTCCGCGTGGAAGTACTACAAGTGTCATCACTTCCCGATCAATTTTTTCCTCTGCGTAGAATTGATGGGTGCGATCCATGAAGCCCATGTACTGACTGATCGGCAGCTGAAACATGAGTGCAGTGGTGAAAATTTTTTCGCTCTGACTGAAGGTTGGACTTCGCAGAATCTGCAACGCTTCGCAAACATAAGCCTGTGGTTGACCAGCGATTTTTTGGCCTTCGGGAGTAGAAAGTATGTCGAAACGGTCATCCAGATCTCGCCAGTCGATACGGCTATTTCCCTCAAAGTAATTGCGAATTACGGCGGTAAGCTGACCTGGCTCTATGTTTTTGGAAGTACAGGCTGAAAGGTCGGCAGGCGACCAAAGGCGCCATGCCACTATGAACAGAAGTGAAGCTGTCAGGATAATCCAGGAGAGTTGTTTCATTGTGGTTTGCTGTATTTGTAACGTCGAAAAATAGTGAAGTCATGGTCACTTTCCACCGCGTTGCCCGACGCATGACGAAAGCCTGCATCGTTGACTTCGACTTTCTCCCAGCCGGCGGAAATGCAGACGCCCTGAGTCAGGACAAAACCCACGTGCCCGCTGGCATCCGAGTAATTGACCGCATAAGCACCGACATCGCCCGGCAAAGGCGAACGTTCCACCTTCCAGCTATTGAGAAGTCGTCCACTGTCGGCCCATTCCCCCGCCAGCGGCGGACTGACCTTGGAGAAATACGGTAGGTATTTGGATTTTCCATGTTCAATCAACGCCACATTGACCCCGATCGAAGTCAGCACGTCATAGACAAAAAGATTGCATTTGTTCGTATTTGCCGGGAATTCCACGCTTTGCTTTAGTGTTGGATGCGCCAAAGATTGTTTGCTTTTGTTGCCTGCCCATTGCGTGGAACCTCGGTGTGAAAGCGCCTCCATCAATATTCGGCGCGGCATATCCTGGATGACCACTTTCACGGTGCGGGTTTCGTTTTTGCGTTTTACCCCGTACTCCACCTCGTAAAAGGTGTCATTGGAAACGACACCGCTTGTGGACAAGGGCACTTTCACCCACGGTGAAACGGCGACGATCGACAGGGATTTGCCTTCGGTCAGCGTGGCTGTATGCATCGCCTTTGTCGCTCCCGATGCACCGACGATCTGGACAGTAACGTCGTGGCTATCGCGGGTTTTTATCGATGGTAATTTTGTACCCGAGAGGGTGATGCCTGTTTGCCCCTTGTCAGAGATGAGCGAGTAAATGCGTGGTTTGTCATCGTTCTGAATAATGTTGTCGTCGATGATCGATCCATCCACCAGCATCTGAAACTTGATGCCTTTTGGTGGTTGCATCAGAAAGTCTTTAAAGATCAGTTTGATTTCCGATTTCATGACAGATCCTGTTGCAAGGGTTCTTCGTAGGCATAAAACGTCCACTCGGAATCTTCACCAACCAACAAGGTGTCGTAATCCGCGTGGTTTTTTACTGAGTGTTCGCAGCCTTCACCCGTGGCGCTGCAAGTGTTGTCTTGCAGGTCAGCCACCTTTTTCTTGTCCTTGAGTCTGTAGGACAGTCCGGGCTTTTCGGCGTCGCCCAGGCGTTCGATGATTACCTGTAGGTAACGATACGAAGACAGCGCGACAATCGGTGGGCCCATGTCGATAGGGGCAGGTCGCCCTATTCCGGCAAAACCACTGTGTTGTTGAGGCAGCAGTTTGTTGGACATGGGTGGGCAGCCGCAGGCGACATAGTCATCTACCAAAGCAGCGGGGCCAGCAGGCAATATCAGCGTTCTTTCGCCCACCGCTACGATCGGACCTTTGCCTGGGCCGCAAACTGGACAACTGGCGAGTTGTCCGATGGAGGCGATTATTTTTCCTTCGATATTGAGGTTTTCATTTCCCTCAAGTATCACGCCACCCGTAGAGGTCGGGCCTCCCTTGGAGGCCAGTTTTCGTCCTGAAGACATTGGGATCCTTCCCGCAAAAAAGAGATTACTGTAGTCGATTACCCAACAATTACCAGATGCGTTTGGCGCCTTTACTTGGCGTTACACAAGTCCCGTGGGAGCATGCAGGTCAGAAATGTGCGGGAGCGAACTCAATGTTGCGGATACGCGGAACCGTCGGTGACGTACCGGTGGATTTGACAGTAGAACTGGATGACAGCGATTGGGCGAAGCTGGGCTCGGCCCTTGGCGCACAGCCGCAGATTGCCCAAGCGGCGACCGCTTCGGCGCCAGCGGCGAAACCGCTGAATCAGGACGACGCGTTGTGGCAGGTTGCCAGGGATCTGTTGCGCAAGGCCGGCCAGCTCAGCGGGCCGGATCTGCTCGAACAACTGGAAGGACTGACGGGCAGCGCCGGTTCAGGCAAGCGTCTGCTGGTACGACTGCGCCACAGTTCGGACGTGAAAGTGGTGAGCGGCGGGGATACGCCGCTCTACAGCTGGATCGAATAGAACGCAGAAGCAAAAGATCGCAGGCTGCGATCTTTTGATCTTAATAAAGCGCAGCAAACATCTTGCGACGGTAAACGCCCACCAACGGATGATCGTTACCGAGCAACTCGAACACCTGCAGCAAGGTCTTGTGCGGCAACCCCTCGCCATAGCTGCGGTTGCGGATGAACAGCTTGAGCATCGCCTCCAGCGCGGCTTCGTATTGCTGACGAGCCAGTTGCTGAATCGCCAGTTGATACACCGCTTCATCGTCCTGCGGATCTTTCGCCAGACGCGCTTTCAGGTCGGCAGCGTCCGGCAGATCTCGGGCCAGACCCAGAAATTTGATCTGCGCCTTGGCCCCGGCCAGCGCGGCTTTGTGCTCATCGCTCTTGACTGCGTCGAGCACGGTTTGCGCTTCGTCCAGTTCACCGCGTTCGGTCAGGCAACGGGCGTAAAGGATCAGTGCCTTGGCGTTGGTGTTGTCTTCGTTGAGCATGACCACCAGCGCCGCTTCGGCATCGGCGTAACGACCATCATCAAACAAGGCCTGAGCCTGTTCGAACGGATCAGCAGCGGCCGGCGGTGGCATTTGCACATGTGGTTCAAGCAAGGCGCGTACGGCGGACTCCGGTTGCGCGCCGGCAAAACCGTCGACCGGTTGACCGTCCTTGAACAGCACCACGGTCGGCAGGCTGCGAATGCCGAAGCGAGCGACGATGTCCTGCTCGATGTCGCAGTTGACCTTGGCCAGCAGCAACTCGCCCTGATAACTCTCGGCAATGCCTTGCAGCATCGGCATCAGCGCCTTGCACGGCGCACACCATTCGGCCCAGAAATCCACCAGCACGGGTTTATTGAAGGAGGCTTCGATCACCGACTGGTCGAAATCGGCAGTCGTGGCGTCGAAGATGTACGGCGTTGGCTCACTCATGGAGGATCTCGTCAAAGCGTGGATGGGGCAACTATACGGCTTGGTGGGGGGTGGCCGGAAGTTAGAGATGAGTTGTCAGGCAGGACGCCATCGCGGGCAAGCCCGCTCCCACAGGGTTCTGGTGTCGTACACAAAATCCCGGTTCGACTCGGTCACTGTGGGAGCGGGCTTGCCCGCGATGCTTTTAGCTAGCGCCGCGCATGGTAAAGGCTGACATGTCGAAACTCTTCCGGCTCCGCCAGATCCGGCAAGGTCATCGCCTCGAGTATTTCAATACGCTCGTACAACGGATGACGAAAATCCCGGACTCGTGAGTCCGCCACCAGCGCTTCACGGCCACGGCTGAGAAATGCATCGAGCAATGGCAGATTCGCCCGGTCATACAATACGTCCGCCACCAGGATCAGATCAAAACGGTCCGCCTCGGCGAAGAAGTCGGTCGAGTAGCTCATCTGCACAGCATTAAGCTCGGCATTCGCCCGGCACGCGGCAATCGCCAGCGGATCCAGATCGCACGCCACCACCTCCAGCGCTCCGGCCTTGACCGCCGCGATCCCGGCAACCCCCGAGCCGGCGCCAAAATCCAGCACGCGTTTGCCGCGCACCCATTCGGGAAACTCGGCCAGATACCGCGCCACTGCCAGACCACTGGCCCAGCAAAAACTCCAGTAGGGCGGTTCGTGGAGGATTCGTTGGGTTTCTTCCTGGCTGAATTCGCGGCCCATATTGTCGCCGTCGATCAGCCATAGCTTTAAATCGGTGTCCGGCAACGTACAGGCCTTGAGTCTGGCGTCGCCGAGCAATTCCCCTAATGCCTGTTGCAGGTCGAGCGGTGCATTCATGGCGCTTTGACAAATTGCAGTTGGCCCAGCGCCTGCGTGGTCGGCTGAGTGATGGTCTGCGACGGCAGGTGCAGAATCAACTGGCCGGACTGGCTGGCGCGACCGCGCAGTTCAACGCGCGCGCCGGCCGGGAACGCGTCCGGGTTGAAGCGCAGGCGAAACGGCAAGATCTGGTTGTTGCCGATCAGGCTGGAACTGGCGAGCAATTGTTGCGGGCGATCCTTTTCATCGATGACCAGCAACGCCAGCTCGACCTCGGCACCGGCCGGTACGCCTTGCAGGGTGCCGCTCAATTCGCGCTGATAAGCAGGCAACGGGCCGAGGTCGGCAGCCTCCTTGGCTTTTTTCTGCGCCTGTTGTGGCGCCGGGCCTGGCGTCGGTGGCTGGGGCTTGGGTGCATCGCTGCCACAGGCCACCAGCAGGCTGAAAAGACTGAGCAAAACGAGCGGACGTAACGGCATTGGCAGCTCCGGCAAAATGAAATCCATGGATCAAACGATCATGCCGTTCTGTATACCGCAAACCCTATGGCTTGTCTTGCCACCGGGATGCGCTACCATGGCCCTCCCTTTTTTTGTTGCCAGCCACCATGCACTGTCCCTTCTGCGGTGCCAACGACACCAAGGTCATCGACTCGCGTCTGGTCGCCGAGGGCGAACAGGTGCCCCGCCGGCGTGAATGCCTGGCCTGCGGCGAGCGTAGCACGACGTGCGAGACGGCCGAACTGGTGGTGCCGCGCCTGATCAAAACTGCCGGCAGCGGCCCTCCGTTCGACGAAGAAAAACTCCGCGCCGGCATGCAACGCGCCCTGGAGAAACGTCCGGTGAGCGTCGAGCGCCTCGAATCCTCTCTGGTTCACATCAAGCACAAGTTGCGCGCCACTGGCGAGCGCGAGGTCAAATCCCTCGTGGTCGGTGAGTTGGTGATGGGCGAGCTGCAAAAGCTTGATGAAGTCGCCTACATCCGTTTCGCCTCGGTCTACAAGCGCTTTCAGGACCTCAACGAGTTCCGCGAAGAGATCGATCGTCTCGCCCGTGAACCGGTGAAAGAATGACCAGCGCCGCCGAGCAGGCCATCCTCGACGCCCACTTCATGGCCCGCGCACTGGAACTGGCGCGCAAAGGTCACTACACCACGCACCCCAATCCTCGGGTCGGCTGCGTGATAGTGAAGGACGGCCAGATTGTCGGCGAAGGCTGGCATGAACGTACCGGTGAACCACACGCCGAAGTCCACGCCTTGCGCGCCGCCGGTGAACAGTCCCGGGGCGCCACCGCTTATGTGACGCTTGAGCCTTGCAGCCACCATGGCCGCACACCGCCGTGCGCCGATGCTTTGGTCAATGCCGGGGTTGGGCGTGTGGTCGCAGCGATGCGCGATCCCAACCCGCAAGTCGCCGGCCGTGGTTTGCAGCGTCTGACGGATGCCGGTATCGCCACCGAAAGCGGCGTCCTCGAAGCCGAGGCCCGCCAGCTCAATCAAGGCTTCCTGAAGCGTATGGAACAGGGCCTGCCGTTTGTGCGGGTCAAGTTGGCCATGAGCCTCGACGGTCGCACGGCGATGGAGAGCGGCGAGAGCCAATGGATCACTGGGCCCGCCGCACGTTCGGCGGTACAGCGATTGCGCGCGCAGGCCAGTGTGGTGCTGACTGGCGCCGACACGGTGCTGGCCGATGGCGCACGCTTGACCGTGCGCGCTGACGAGTTGGGCCTGGATACCGAAAAAACCGCGCTGGCCATGAGCCGCCCGCCATTGCGCGTGCTGATCGATGGTCGTCTGCGGGTACCGCTCGACGCGCCATTCTTCAAGGCCGGCCCGGCGCTGGTCGCCACGTGCATGGCGGTCGAAGAGCAATACGCCAACGGCCCGGAATGCCTGATCGTGCCGGGCGATGACGGTCAGGTCGATCTGCATCAACTGCTGATTGAACTCGCCGGCCGTGGCGTCAATGAAGTGCTGGTCGAGGCTGGCCCGCGTCTGGCCGGTGCGTTTGCTCAACTCGGATTGGTCGATGAGTTCGTGATCTTCATCGCCGGCAAGTTTCTGGGGTCCTCGGCGCGTCCGCTGCTGGACTGGCCGCTGTCCTTCATGAAGGACGCCCCCGAGCTGAAAATCACTGAAATCCGCGCGGTTGGCGATGACTGGCGAGTCACTGCAATCCCTGTCCCGTCGGCGCGCGTATAATTCCCGGCCATCGCGTTAGCGCTGGCTTCGTTCTCAAGGAGAACCCCATGTTTACCGGCATCATCGAATCCATCGGCAGTATCCGTGCACTGACCCCAAAGGGCGGCGATGTACGGGTACATGTTGAAACCGGCAAGCTCGACCTGAGCGACGTCAAACTCGGCGACAGCATCGCGGTCAACGGCGTGTGCCTGACCGCCGTTGAACTGCCGGGCGACGGCTTCGCTGCCGACGTCAGCCGCGAAACCCTTGATTGCACGGCGATGAATGATCTGAAAAGCGGCAGCCCGGTCAATCTGGAAAAAGCCCTGACCCCGACTACCCGTCTCGGCGGTCACCTGGTCAGCGGCCACGTCGATGGTGTCGGCGAGATCGTCTCCCGTGCCGACAATGCCCGCGCCGTGGAATTTCGCATCCGCGCGCCGAAGGAACTGGCCAAGTACATCGCCCACAAAGGCTCGATCACCGTCGACGGCACCAGCCTGACCGTGAACGCAGTCGATGGCGCCGAGTTCATGCTGACGATCATTCCGCACACCCTGAGCGAAACCATCATGGCGTCCTACAAGCCAGGTCGCCGGGTGAACCTGGAAGTCGACTTGCTGGCGCGTTATCTGGAGCGCCTGCTGCTGGGCGACAAGGCCGCAGAGCCTGCATCCGGTGGCACCATCACTGAAAGCTTTCTGGCCCAAAACGGCTACCTCAAATCCTGAAGCTCTAAATTCGAAAGAAGGGGGGTGCCTTGTGGCGCTCAATAGCATCGAAGAACTGGTTGAAGACATCCGCCAAGGCAAGATGGTCATCCTCATGGATGACGAAGACCGCGAGAACGAAGGCGACCTGATCATGGCCGCCGAATGCTGCAAGGCCGAGCACATCAACTTCATGGCCAAGCACGCCCGTGGCCTGATCTGCATGCCAATGAGCCGCGAGCGCTGCGAAACCCTGAAGTTGCCGCTGATGGCGCCGCGCAACGGTTCCGGTTTCGGCACCAAGTTCACTGTCTCGATCGAAGCCGCCGAAGGCGTGACCACCGGCATCTCCGCTGCGGACCGCGCACGCACCGTGCAGGCCGCTGCCGCGAAAGACGCCAAGGCTGAAGACATCGTCAGCCCGGGCCACATCTTCCCGCTGATGGCTCAGGCTGGCGGTACCCTCGCTCGCGCCGGCCACACCGAAGCCGCTTGCGACCTGGCGCGCATGGCCGGTTTCGAGCCGAGCGGCGTGATCTGCGAAGTGATGAACGACGACGGCACCATGTCTCGCCGCGCCGAACTCGAAGCTTTCGCCGCCGAACACAACATCAAGATCGGCACCATCGCCGACCTGATTCACTACCGGATGATCCACGAACGTACCGTTCAGCGGATTGCCGAGCAGCCGCTGGACAGCGAACTGGGCCAATTCAACCTGGTGACCTATCGTGATTCCGTGGAAGGCGACGTGCACATGGCACTGACCCTGGGCACCGTTTGCGCCGAAGAGCCGACCCTGGTTCGCGTGCACAACATGGACCCGCTGCGCGACCTGCTGATGGTCAAACAACCGGGCCGCTGGAGCCTGCGCGCCGCGATGGCTGCGGTTGCCGAGGCGGGCAGCGGTGTGGTGCTGTTGCTCGGTCACCCGCTCGATGGTGACGTGTTGCTGGCGCACATCCGCGAAACCGGCGATCAGGCGGCGGTGAAAAAACCGACCACTTACAGCATCGTCGGTGCCGGTTCGCAGATCCTGCGTGACCTCGGTGTGCGCAAAATGCGTTTGATGAGCGCACCAATGAAATTTAATGCGATATCCGGTTTCGATCTGGAAGTTGTAGAATACGTGCCCTCCGAATAATGACCGGTTGTTTCCGACATTGTCGACTGAGATAAATTGTGGCGAGGGAGCTTGCTCCCGCTTGAGTGCGCAGCACTCACAAGAAGGGGCCGCTACGCAGCCCAGCGGGAGCAAGCTCCCTCGCCACAGGTAACCAGCAATGCGGTTTTTCCGGCCATGTATTTGTGGCTAATATCACTGAGGGATGCGTACGAGACGCGTCCCGGCTCTTTAAGAGAACTGACGAATGACCCTGAAGACCATCGAAGGTACCTTCATCGCCCCTAAAGGCCGCTACGCTTTGGTAGTGGGCCGTTTCAACAGCTTCGTCGTTGAAAGCCTGGTCAGCGGTGCAGTTGATGCCCTGGTTCGCCACGGCGTGAGCGAAAGCGACATCACCATCATCCGCGCACCTGGCGCCTTCGAAATCCCGCTGGTAGCGCAAAAAGTCGCCCAGAAAGGTGAGTTCGCAGCCATCATCGCCCTCGGCGCAGTCATTCGTGGCGGTACTCCGCACTTCGAGTACGTGGCGGGCGAGTGCACCAAGGGTCTGGCCCAGGTGTCGATGGAGTTCGGCGTACCGGTCGCTTTCGGCGTCCTGACCGTTGATTCCATCGAGCAAGCCATCGAACGTTCCGGCACCAAAGCCGGTAACAAAGGTGCCGAAGCTGCCCTGTCCGCTCTGGAAATGGTCAGCCTGCTGGCGCAGTTGGAGGCCAAGTGATTAGCGACGAAAGCGATCGTTTCAACCCGCGCGAACCGCGTCCAACGGACGCCGGCAAGCCTTCGAAAAGTGAAAAGCGCCGCGCTGCCCGTCAGCTGGCGACTCAAGCTTTGTACCAGCGCCACATGGCCAGTACTTCGCTGAACGAAATCGAAGCGCAGTTTCGCGTCGACAACGATTTCACCTTCGCCGATGCCAGCTACTTCCACGACATCCTGCACGGTGTTCCGGCCAGTCTGACCGAGATCGACGCTGCGTTGGCGCCGTGCCTGGACCTGACCATCGAAGAGCTGGACCCGGTTGAACTGTGCGTACTGCGCCTGTCGACCTGGGAACTGCTCAAGCGTGTCGATGTGCCGTACCGCGTTGTGATCAACGAAGGGATCGAACTGGCGAAAGTCTACGGTTCCACCGACGGTCACAAGTTCGTCAACGGCGTGCTCGACAAACTGGCCCCGCGCCTGCGTGAAGCTGAAGTGAAGGCGTTCAAGCGCTGATCCGCGCTTGATATCGCAATGGGCGAGTTTGAGCTGATCCGCAATTTCTTCGCCGCCGCGCCTTGTGCGCAGGGCGGCGAGGGCGTTGCACTGGGGATCGGCGATGACTGCGCCTTGCTCGCTGTTCCCCCCGGGGAACAGCTGGCAATTTCCACCGATACGCTGGTGGCCGGCGTGCATTTCGCCGACCCCTGCGATCCGTTTCTGCTCGGTCAGCGCTCGCTGGCCGTCGCGGTCAGCGATCTGGCCGCCATGGGCGCCACGCCCGTTGCCTTTACCCTTGCCCTGACTGTGCCGACGGTGACCGCCGATTGGCTGCAAGCCTATGCTCGTGGTTTGAACCGCATGGCACAAAGCTGCGGCGTCGCGCTGGTCGGCGGCGATACCACACGTGGGCCGTTGAGCCTGACCGTCACCGTGTTCGGTCGAGTGCCCGCCGGACAAGCCTTGACCCGCAGCGGTGCGCAACCGGGTGACTTGTTGTGCGTCGGCGGCGAGCTGGGCAATGCCGCTGGCGCGTTGCCGCTGGTGCTGGGCCAGCGCGACGCCGCAGCGGACATTGGCCAGCCACTGCTCGAGCATTATTGGTCGCCGCAACCGCAACTGGCCCTCGGCCAGGCATTGCGCGGCAAAGCCACTTCAGCGCTGGATATTTCCGATGGCTTGCTCGCCGATTGCGGTCATATCGCACTGGCATCGAAGGTGCGGCTTGAGATTGAACGCGAGCGCGTGCCGTTGTCGGATGCATTAGTGGCGTTTCTTGGCCAACGCGGCGCCGAGCGTGCAGCGTTGAGCGGTGGCGATGATTACGTGCTGGCGTTCACTCTACCGTCCGTCGAGTTGCCGGCATTGCTGGCCGGCGGTTGGCCGATCCACGTGATCGGCCGCGTCATTGAGGGGCAGGGCGTGGCGCTGCTGGATCGCGAAGGGCGCGACATCACCCCGCAAATCCGGGGCTATCAACATTTTCAGGAGACACCGTGACAGATCACCCGAAACAGGTTCCGGGCGAATTCGTGCCGCCGTCGGTCTGGCGCAATCCTTGGCATTTCCTCGCGTTCGGCTTTGGTTCCGGCACTCTGCCGAAAGCGCCGGGCACGTGGGGCTCGCTAGTTGCGCTACCCTTTATCCCGTTGTGGCAGATGTTGCCCGACTGGGGTTACTGGCTGATGCTCGGGATCACCATGCTGTTCGGCTTCTGGCTGTGCGGCAAGGTTGCCGATGATCTGCGGGTACACGACCACGAAGGCATCGTATGGGACGAAATGGTCGGGATGTGGATCACCCTGTGGCTGGTGCCGGAAGGCTGGTACTGGTTGCTCGCGGGTTTCCTGATGTTCCGTTTCTTCGACATTCTCAAGCCTTGGCCGATTCGCTGGATCGATCGGCATGTGCATGGCGGCGTCGGCATTATGCTCGACGACGTGCTGGCTGGTGTCTTTGCCTGGCTGGCGATGCAAGGGCTGGTGTGGCTGTTTACCTGATCCCAGGGGGCATCAGGGTTACGTGAGGGGACTAGGGATGGCTCGACGCTGGTGGGCGGTGGTGTTTTTTACCCTGATGGGGGCTGTGGCCAGTGCACAGAACGCTGCGCCGACACCTGCGGTCATCCATCTGGCCAGTGAAGACTGGGAAGATTACACCGCCGCCGATGGGCATGGCCTCGGCTGGGACGTGTTGCGCAAGGTATTCGAGCCGGCCGGGGTGAAACTCGACATTCGTACCGAGCCTTACACGCGTTCCGTGGGTCTGGCCCAACGCGGCGAAATCGATGCCTGTGTCGGCTCTTATCATGAAGAGGCCAGCGATCTGCTTTATCCACGCTGGAATTTCGATACCGATCATATCTATGCGCTGGGCCTTGCGAGCAATCCCGCACCGAGCCCGGAAACCCTGGGCAACTATCGACTGGCCTGGGTACGCGGCTACGACTACCAGAATTATTTGCCCAATGTGAAAAGCTTCAACGAAGTCATCCGGCGCACCGGGATCCTGTCGATGCTGACTCACAACCGCGTCGACTATTACATCGACGCGCTGACCGAAGTCGATTACGTGGTCGGCCGGGCCAAGGATCCGTCGCAATTCCGCAAGACCCATATCGCCGAACTGCCGCTGTACCTGTGCTTTGCCAATACCCAGCAAGCCCGCACGTTGATGGCGTTGTATGACCAGCGTATGGAGCAGTTGGTGAAGAGCGGCGAGTTGAAGCCGATCTTCGAGAAGTGGAAACAACCGTATCCGTTCGATGCGAACTGAGCGCAGATATTGTGTCCAGCACTGCCCCCCTGTGGGAGCGAGCCTGCTCGCGAAAGCGCTGGGTCAGGCAGCACAGAGATTGAATTTGCCGACGCCTTCGCGAGCAGGCTCGCTCCCACAGGGATCCGCAATGGCCGGGAGATATCAAACTTTTTGATCGTTATGCCCGACAATTCAGCCTAAGCGCCTGCCCAAAGCTGCTGTTACAATGCCGCCCAGCGAATCTTCAGACTTTTTAGATCAGGAGCACACCGGTGCCTGTCGTTTTTGTCGCCGCTTCCAAGCTGCCAACGCCTTTTGCGCAATTCACCATGCACGGTTTTCTCGATGAAGCCACCGGTCGCGAGCACGTTGTGCTGAGCCTGGGTGATTTCGCCGACGGTGCCCCGGTACTCGGCCGGTTGCACTCCGAATGCCTCACGGGCGATGCCTTGTTCAGCCAGCGTTGCGACTGCGGCTCGCAACTCGAAGGCGCGCTCAAAGCCATCGCTCGCGAAGGTCGTGGCGTATTGCTGTACCTGCGTCAGGAAGGGCGTGGCATCGGTCTGTTGAACAAGATCCGCGCCTACGAGTTGCAGGACGGCGGCGCCGACACCGTTGAAGCCAACGAGCGTCTGGGTTTCGCCGCCGACCAGCGCGACTACGCCATGTGCCTGCCGATGCTCGAACATCTGGGCGTCAAGTCGTTGCGTCTGATGACCAACAACCCGCGCAAGGTCAAAGCCTTGACCGACATGGGCATCACCGTCGCCGAGCGCGTGCCGCTGCACACCGGGCACAACCCGCATAACAAACTCTACCTGGCGACCAAGGCCAGCAAGCTCGACCACATGATGGGCAACGAGCATCAGGGCGAGGTCGACCGCGCGTGACCCGCGGTCAGGTGCGCCGGCGTCTCAGCGTCGACTGGTGGAAATACCTGGCGCTGGCACTGGTGCCGCTGTTCGTCCTCAACGCACTGTTCGGTCAGAGCGAAGGGATCATGCCGGTGCTGGCGATGCCGTTCTTTATCGCTGGCGTGGCATCGATGTTTGTCAGCCTGAAGTTTTTCGGCCGCTATAAACACGCACTGATCGCTACCCAGAAAGCCCTCGATACCCCTGAAGAACCTGCGGCGTGGATCGCTCTCGCGGCGCGCCGCCGCAGCGCCTTCCTTGCCGCTGCGTTGCCGGCGTGGATCGGCGCGCTGGCGGTGTTCGTCGGCCTCGAAGCGGTGCCGTTGATGCTGCTGGCGTTGTCCACGGCGGTGCTGTTCTACCTCTACCGTATTCCGCGTCAACTCGGTTGATGCGCCACCTCTGGCTGGCGGTTCTGCTGCTGGCCGTCAGCGGCCCGGCGCTGGCGAGTCTGCGCGTGGTCAGCCTCGCGCCTTCCCTGTCTGAAATCGTCGTTGAGCTGGATTCCGCCGATCTGCTGGTCGGCGTGCTGGATGCTGGCGAGCGCCCGGCGGCCATTGCCGGGGTGCCCTCCGTTGGCCGCTATGGTCAGCTCGACATGGAACAACTGCTCAGCCTCAAACCTGATCTTCTGTTGCTCTGGCCCGGCAGCGTCGGCCCGGCACAGCGTGATCAGCTCAAGCGTTTGAACATCCCCACATTCGTTGCCGAACCGCACAGCCTCGAACAGCTTTCCGCGCAGATCGAAGCCATTGCCGCTCGACTCGGCCGGCCTGAGCGCGGGGAGAAACTGGCGGCGGATCTGCGTAAACAACTGGACGATCTGCGCCAGCGCTATCGCCGGGCCGCGCCGCTCAAGGTGTTCTATCAAGTCTGGGACAAGCCGTTGTACACGGTGGGCGGAGGGCAGATCATCAGTGATGCGCTGGAGGTGTGCGGCGCGCGCAATGTCTTCGCTGACCTGAGTCTGCCGGCGCCGCAGGTCAGCATTGAAGCCGTGTTGCAGCGCAATCCCGAGGTGATTCTGGCGGGTGATCAGGCGCAGCTCGATGCGTGGAAGTCCTGGCCGCAAGTGGCGGCGGTGGCGCAGGGGAAATTGCTGTTGGTCACCGACAAAGGCCTTGAAAGACCCAGCGGGCAGATGATCGATGCGACAGCCAAGCTCTGCCGCCTGATTCAGCCACACCAGTAACCTGTGGTGAGGGGATTTATCCCCGACCGGCTGCGCAGCAGCCGTAAACCGGTGAACTCAATGTGGTTGATCACTGATGCGTCTGTTTTTGGGGCTGCTTCGCAACCCATCGGGGATAAATCCCCTCGCCACAGTTGATGGAAGTTGATCTTAGAGCTGGGGAGTCCAGGTGACGCCGAACATCCACGCCCGGCCTTCCTCGCGATAGCCATACTGACTGCCGTCATAGCTGTAATTCGCCCGGCTGTAACCCTTGTCCAGCAGGTTATCCACCTTCAGGTCCAGCTTGATCTCATGGTTCAGCGCCCAGCTGCTGCGCAAGCCGAACAATGCGTAACCGGCCAACGCCTGCGTATTGTCCTTGTCGTCGTAGCTGCTGCTCACCGCCTGCCAACTGGCGCCGAGGCTCAGGCGATCGAATTGCCGATCCAGATCCCAACTCAGCGTCCGCCGCGCACGCCGCGCCAGGGTATGGCCGGTGTCGCGGTCGCGGGGATCGATGATCGCCACGCCAAGGTTGCTCTGCCAGCCGAACAGTTCCTGTT
Organism: Pseudomonas sp. NPDC087598; assembly: GCF_044743525.1. NCBI lineage: Bacteria > Pseudomonadati > Pseudomonadota > Gammaproteobacteria > Pseudomonadales > Pseudomonadaceae > Pseudomonas > Pseudomonas sp. NPDC087598. Next base: position 49,582 of record NZ_JBIUWQ010000015.1, read on the forward strand.
TCAACGCGGCTTCGAAGCCGTTGATTCGTGCCGAGGCGACGTTTTCCGGCCGTGAGTTACTGCCGAAGATAATCGCGTCTTGCAGATCCGTACGATACAGCGACGCCTCCAGACGGCTGCTGTCGCTCAACTGGCTACGCCATTGCAGCTCGTAGCTTTTCGAAGTTTCCGGTTTCAAGTTCGGGTTGCTGAAATCCGGGTAATACAGGTCGTTGAAGGTCGGTGCGCGGAAGCCTTCGCTGTAGCTGAGCAACAAGTCGTTGTCCGGGTTCAGCGGCAGGGTGAAGGTGCCGCTCCAGGTGTTCTGGCTACCGAACTGCTGGTTATCGTCATGGCGCAGACCCAGCTCGGTGGAAAAACTGTCGGCCTGATATCGATGCTGAATGAAAGCGGCGCGGTTCCAGCGGCTGTCTTCGTCGAACGCGGTACTGCTGTTGACCCGATCTTCATACCAGTCGCCGCCAAGTATCAGGCTGTTGCGTGCGTCGAGCGTCAGGTCATTCTGCCAGTTCACCGAGTCGCGATAGGTGTTGAACACCGTGCGTTCGTCGCTGAGCTTGTCGAGGGTCTTTTCGCGGTTCTCGGTGTGGCCGAATTCGACGCGGGTTTTCCAGGTTTCGTTGACCCGGGCATCGATGTAACTGCTGACGCTGCTGACGTTGAAATCGCTGTAGGGCTGCTGCTGGACCGATTCGAGGGTGTTCATGTCGAAGCGGCCGAACGGGTTGTCGAACTCGCTTTTGCCACGGTTATCCAGCAGGTTGGCACCGATTTCGACGTCATCGGTCAGCGCATGGCTGAGGCTCAGGCTGACGGACTTGTTGCGGTAGGCGTCATGATCGCCATCGCTGGGATACGACTCGTGGGTGCGATCAATGCCGGCCGTTTCATCGAGACTGGCGCCAAGGTTGAAGCGGGTTTTGTCATCGCCGCCAGACAAACCGAGGCTGCGCTCCCAGGTCTGGTTACTGCCAAACCCGATGTGCAGGCGTGGCTGTAAGCCTTGTTCACTGCCACGGCGGGTGAAGATCTGAATCACCCCGCCAATCGCATCGCTGCCGTAAATCACCGAACGTGAACCGCGCAGCACTTCGACGCGCTCGATCTGTTCGATGTTCAGGTGTTGCAGATTGCTGTCACCAGAGGTCGAACTGCCGATGCGCTGACCGTCGACCAACACCAGACTTTGCGCCGATTGCGTGCCACGAATGTAGATGCCCGGCAGACTGCCGCGCCCACCGGTCTGCGCCACTTGCACCCCCGGCACGCGCCGCAGCAGGTCCGGCACATCGCTCGGTTGCAGGCGGTCGATATCTTCGCGGGTGAACACCGTGTTGGCTGCGCTGCTGTCGTTGCGTGCTTCGACCTGGCGGTTGGCGCTGATCAGCGTGTCAGGCAGCTTCAAGGCCTGGTCGCGGTCGAAGGTGTCGGCGACGGCGCTGGCGGTTGGCAACAGGAAGAAGGGCAGGGCGAGGCGCGAGAGTTTCATCGGGCGTCCGTTGTCATTGTTGATATACGCAAAACAAATGTGGGAGCGAGCCTGCTCGCGAATGCGGTGTATCAGTCAGTGAAGATTTGACTGACAGTCCGCTTTCGCGAGCAGGCTCGCTCCCACAGGGTCTTGCGTTTATTTGTCGAATAAGGCCAGACGCTCGCGAATCGACGCTTCGATCCCGGCCTCATCCAGCCCGCACTCGGCCAGCATCTGCGCAGGCTTCGCGTGCTCGACGTAAACGTCCGGCAAGCCAAGGTGCAGCATCGACTTGAGAATATTCTCGCGTGCGAGAAATTCGCTGACCGCACCACCGGCGCCGCCCATGATCGCGTTCTCTTCGATTGTCACCAGCAATTCGTGGCTACCGGCGATCTCGCGCACCAGTGCTTCATCCAGCGGTTTGACGAAACGCATGTCGACCACCGTTGCATCCAGCTTCTCGGCGACTTTCAGCGCCTCGGCCAGTTGCACACCGAACACCAGCAGGGCGACTTTGCTGCCCTGACGACGGACGACGCCTTTACCGATTTCGATCGGCTCAAGATCTTTCTCGATGGTCGCGTTCGGGCCGCTGCCGCGTGGGTAACGCACCGCCGCCGGGCCGTTGTACAGGTGGCCGGTGGTGAGCATTTTGCGCAGTTCGTTTTCATCGCTCGGGGTCATGATGAGCATGCCCGGGATGCAACGCAGGTACGACAGATCGAAGCTGCCGGCGTGGGTCGGGCCGTCTTCGCCGACCAGACCGGCACGGTCGATGGCGAACAGCACGTCGAGGTTCTGCACCGCGACATCATGGACGAGCTGATCGTAGCCACGCTGCAGGAACGTCGAATAGATCGCCACCACCGGTTTCGCGCCTTCGCAGGCCATGCCGGCAGCAAACGTCACCGCGTGCTGTTCGGCAATCGCCACGTCGAAGTAGCGCAGCGGGAAGCGTTCGCTGAACGCCACCAGATCCGAGCCTTCCTTCATTGCCGGGGTAATCCCGACGAGACGTGGATCAGCCGCTGCCATGTCGCACAGCCACTCGCCGAACACTGCTGAATACTTCGGCCCACCCGCCTTTTTCGGCGCAGCAGCCGGAGCGTCGACAGGTTCGAGTTTGGTGATCGCGTGGTAACCGATCGGGTCGACTTCCGCCGGGGCGAAGCCTTTGCCTTTCTTGGTGACGATGTGCAGGAACTGCGGGCCTTTCAGATCGCGCATGTTGCGCAACGTGGCGATCAGGGTTGGCAGGTCGTGGCCGTCGATCGGGCCGATGTAGTTCCAGCCCAGCTCTTCGAACAGGGTGCCGGGAACCAGCATGCCTTTTGCGTACTCTTCGGTGCGACGGGCGATTTCCCAGGCGCCGGGCAGGCGCGACAGGACTTTTTTGCTGCCTTCACGCATGCTCGCGTAAGTGCGGCTGGAGAGGATCTTTGCCAGATAATTCGACAGGCCGCCGACGTTGCGCGAGATCGACATGTCGTTGTCGTTGAGGATCACCAACATGTTCGCGTCGACTTCCGGCGCGTGGTTCAGCGCCTCGAAAGCCATGCCAGCGGTCAGTGCGCCATCGCCAATCACGGCAATTGCCTTGCGATCACTGTTTTGCAGACGGGCGGCAATCGCCATGCCCAGCGCTGCACTGATCGAGGTACTGGAGTGGCCGACCGTGTAGAGCAATTCCAGGCGCAACTCATCAGCCAGGGTTTCCAGCTCGGCTTCGCCTAACCGGCGCAGGCCGTCCGGCGTATTCGCGCGGTCGAGCAGGGGCGGGGTCGGGCGCTTGCGGGGAAGCTCAGGCACCGTCGTGGGCATCAGGCGAATCGTTATAGGTATAAAAGATGCGGCAGTTTACCTGATGCATCGCCCCCTGCCCACGCGTTGGTCTTTTTTGGCTGATTCGCCGTCAGTTGCGGCGCTCGACGATATACCGGGCCAGCTCGCGCAAAGGCTCGGCTGCCGCGTCAAACGGTCGCAGGGCGTGCAGGGCCTGATCGCGCAGTTCCAGAGCATAGGCCTTGGCAGCGTCCAGACCGAGCAGGGCCGGGTAGGTCGGCTTGTCGCGGGCGATGTCGGCGCCTTGGCGTTTGCCAAGAGTTTCGGTATCACTTTCGACGTCGAGGATGTCGTCCTGCACCTGAAAGGCGAGGCCGATGGCCTGTGCATAAGTCTGCAGGGCTTTGAGTTCATCCTTCTCGGCACGGCCGCTGGCCAGGGCGCCGAGTCTGACGCTGACCTCGATCAACGCGCCGGTCTTGTGTCGATGCATCTGTTCGAGGGCTTTCTTATCGAGCTTGAGGCCGACCGAACCGAGGTCGATGGCTTGACCGCCGACCATGCCGGCTGGGCCTGCCGCGTGCGCCAGCGCCGTGACCTGTTGCAGGCGGGTGTCCGCGTCGAGGTTGCTCAGGCGTGGGTCGAGCAGGGCGCTGAAGGCCAGACTCTGCAAGCCGTCACCGGCGAGAATCGCGCAGGCTTCATCGAATTTCTTGTGGGTGGTCGGCTGGCCGCGACGCAGATCGTCGTCGTCCATCGCAGGCAGATCGTCGTGAACCAGCGAATAGGCGTGGATCAGCTCGACCGCGCACGCTGCGCCGTTGGCTTGCTCAGGCTTGCCGCCGAGGGCTTCGCATGCGGCGTAGGCCAGCAGCGGGCGCACGCGTTTGCCACCGTTCATCACGCTGTAGCGCATGGCTTCATAGAGGCGCGCCACTTCCGGCAGCGGGGCGTTGAACAGGGTTTCCAGGGCCGCGTTGACCCGGGCCTGGCTGGTCGCCGAATACGCTGCAATCATTCTGGCTGTTCCGCGTCGAAGGGTTCCTCGGCGAGTTCGCCATCACGCTCCAGCAGCACTTGCACCTTCTGTTCGGCTTGCGCCAGCGCTGCCTGGCAGTCACGGGTCAGGCCGATGCCCTGCTCGAAAGCGGTCAGCGAGTCTTCCAGCGACAATTCACCGTTCTCCAGACGCTCGACCAGTGTTTGCAGGTCGGCGAGGGACTGTTCGAAATCCAGTGCAGCTTTTTTGCGGGCCATGGCGGCGATTTCCGGTTGACGTTAAACCGGCGCGACACTAGCAGATAGGGGGGTTATGGGCAAATGAGCAGGGTCTTCCGACACCCTACCAGTGGCGAGGGGATTCATCCCCGATGGGTTGCGAAGCGACCCCCAGCGTTCCCAGAACACACCGAATTTTCGGGTTTTACGACGACTGCGTCGCCGAACGGGGATAAATCCCCTCGCCACAGTGATCTTCTTATTGCTCTAGGTTGGGTAGCTGATCTGATACCGCGTGCTGCGTCCGCCGCCTGGAAGTCGTTGCAGACAGCCTTTTTCCACTAACTCTGCCAAATGCCGGGTCGCTGTTGCCTTGGAGACCTTGGCCACCGCCAGATACTGCGCCGCGCTGATGCCCTGTTCAAAACCGCGCTCACCACCATCGAGCAAGCGGTTGAGCACTTTGATCTGCTCCACCGACAGCTCGGATTCGCGGTGCGCCTGCCAGAAACGCGCCTTGCCCAACACACCTTCAATGCGGGCGATAGCCTGTTGCAGGCTACGCAGCAACGTTTGCAGGAACCATGTGAGCCAGTCAGTTATGTCCAGCGTGGCTTTCTGACTGGATTCGAGGATTCGGTAATAGCCGGCGCGATCGTCGAGAATGCTGGCCGACATGGCATAAAAACGGATTGCCCGGGCTTCACCCTGGGCCAGCGCCAGATCGGTAATGGTACGGGTGAGTCGGCCGTTGCCATCGTCGAACGGGTGCAGTGTGACAAACCAGAAGTGCGCGATGCCGGCGCGCAGCAGAGGATCGAGTCCAGCTTCATGCTCACTGGTCTCGAACCACTTGAGGAAACGCTCGAGTTGCTGCTCAAGGCCTTGTCTTGGCGGGGCCTCGAAGTGCACGGTCGGACGCTCGATCCGTCCGGAAACCACTTGCATCGGCTCATCACCGCGCAGCGCAGCGACATTGATTGCGCGTGAGGAAAGACCATTTTCCTGTTCTGGAAACAGCAGCGAATGCCATTCCAGCAAACGCTCCAGCGTCAACGGCTCTGCGAAACGCCGGGTGGCATCGAACATCAGTTGCGCAAGGCCTTCACTGCGTGGACTGACGTTATCGTCATCAGCCGTTTCCAGGCCGAGGCGCCGCGCCAGTGACGAGCGCACGGAGCCGACATTCAATTGCTCACCCTCAATGGCCGAGGAGGTCACGATGTTTTGCAGCAAGGCATCAAGTTCGGACTGAGCGCTCAGGGAATTGCTCACTGAGCCGGCCATGCCCAGCAATTGGCCTTGCGCCTGCACACACTCGCGCAGCAACAGCGTGAGGCGGTCTGCCTGCCAGTTGAAGTCGGGCCAATCGGGTTGCTGCCAGATCCAGTGAGTCGCCATGAAGTGTGGTTCCTGAGCGCGTGAGCCGAATAGAAAGGCTATTCGGCTCATTTTGTGAGCCGAATATGACGCCTATTCGGCTCACCGTCTACCGGGTGCCGTGATTCCCACAACAAATCCAGATGTATCCGATTGTTAAAAAACTGCCGAATGGCTAATCTTCGCGCCTTCTACGACCCGGCAGTCACGGGTCTTTCAGACGAAACGCAGTTTTCACCGCTGTGAAGTACCGAGGATCGGGTGCAAGGTTTCGTTCAGGCATGGCAGGAGGCGTCACATGCGTTCATTTCTTATGCTGCTGATCGGGTTGGCCTGCGCGCCCGCGCTGCTGGCCGCGCCGACTGCCGAGTTGGCGGAACCGGTCGGTGGCTGGCGCTATCACGGTTTGCTCGATCGCACGGAAAACCCGCAAGTCGCCTACCCGACGCCGCCCATTGATCGCGGCATCCAGCGCAATCGCACGATGATCGAAGGCCAGCTCAAGGCCATCGGCCACATGCGCCCGCCGCACAGTCTCGCCGTCAACGGCAATCCACTGAATCTGTACACCGACGACCAGGGCCGTTTCGCCCGGCCGTATGCGTTTGGCGCAGGGTCGAACAGCGTCGAGGTGATCAGCGCCGAAGGCCAGTCACTCAAACGCGTGCAATTTTATGAAGCAAATAACTTGCGCACACCGGCGCGAATTCGTCTTGTCTTGGGGTGGGACGATCCAAAAGCCGAGCTCGATCTGCACATTGTCACGCCCGACGGTCAGCATGCGTTCTGGGCGCACCCGGCGTTGAGCAATGGCGGTGGCCTCGACCCGGATGGCGTCGATGGCCCCGGGCCGGAAATGTTCACCATGACCGCGCCGCTGCATGGCACCTATCTGGTTTACGTCAACTATTGGGGCAACTTCGGTAACGGCGGCTATAACTTCGATGAGACCAGCAATCAGAACGAGGTGATCACCTCGCAAATCACGCTGGTGCTCAACGAAAACACCGTCGACGAAAAACGCGAGACCTTCATCGTGCCCCTGCGGGCGATCGGTGATCTGCTGCTGGTCAAGACTTTCAACTACTAAGCATCCCGCACCACGGATGAACTTCGGGTTTTGTGAACATGAGTGATAACACTGTTACTCCGGCCGTTGAAACGCCTGCCGGCAAACCTTCCCGGCGCTGGCCTCTGCTGTTGGTCGGGCTGTGCCTGGTGGCCGGCGTGGCCGGTGGTCTCGGCTGGCTGCTGCACAAACCCAAGGCGCCACCGGCTGCACTTGCCAGTGACAAACTCGGCCTGAGCCGCCCGGATGCACTGCTCGAAACCCGTTCCCTGAGCCAGTTGCCCAAGGACTTGCTGGCGGTGCCGTTCCTCAAGGCTACGCTCACCGAAGATTTCGTCTTCTATTACGAAACCCACGCCGACCGTCTCGGCCTGATCGGCAGCCTGCGCCGGATCATTTACGAGCATGACCTGAAGCTGCAGGACAGTCTGATCGAAGAGCTTTTCGATCAGCCGGCAGACGTCGCGCTGTGGCGCGGTGCCGATGGCCGGTTGAAGGATTTTCTGTTGGTGATGGATCGCGGCGGACTGGCCAAGCTGTTGGAGCCACTGGCGAAAGTCGCGCTGGATGACACCCAGCTCAGTCAGATGGGCGGACTCAAGGTCGGTGGCGACACGGTGCCGCTGTACCAACTGACCTACAACGCCAGCAAAGCCCTGTTGTTCGCCTCCCACGGCGACAAACTGGTGGTGCTGTCCAACCCGGCCAAGTATTACGACCCCGAAAGTGGCGCCTCTGAAGAATCGGGCCACGTTTCGCCACAAGCGCTGGCGGCACTGCTCAACGGTGAAAAACTGTTCCCGGAAGCCTTCGGCCTGCCAGCGAAAACCCCTGAGACCAAACAGCGTCTCTCGGTCAATTCCAGCGTCCTTGCCATGGGGTATCAGCGCTTCATCCCGAATTTCGCCGGGCTGCGCTTCGACATGGACGATAAAGGCTGGCACAGCTACCTCGCCATGGATGAACTGGACAACCAGCCGGATTTCGATTTCAAACCGGTGTGGCAGGCGATGCCGCTGGGCGCCAGTGCTTGCGTGACCTTGCCGGTCGCCGCTGAACCGCAAAAGCCGTTGCTGGTGAAACTCGGCGCCGAAGAAGCGGTGGCGCAGACCCTCACCGAACATGTGGCCGGCGCGGCGGGTCTGTGCTGGTATGCGGATTCACGTTTGTACACGCCATTGCTGGTTGCCAGTCTGAAGGACGAGGACAGCAGCAAACTCGACGGCGATCTCGGCAAACTGTTCGGCTCGATGGTCGGTGCATTCGAATCCAACGTCGAAGAAAGCGTCTTCCCGGTAGTCGAGAAGCAGGAAGGTCAGAGCCACGTCTGGCAACGTCAGGTCAGTTCCAATTTCGGCCCTTACGCGGCCAAAGAGGCCGAGGACCCGGACGCTATTTCCGGCAAGGCCTTCATGAAAGTCAGCCTCGCTCGTCACGGTTCAACACTGCTGTTTTCTCTCGACGACAAACTGGTCGACAAGGCTCTCGGCACGCTCGATAAACGCTTCCCGCCGATGGCTGACGTGCTGCCCAAAGATGTGCTGATGCCGATCTATTTCGGCCCCGACTCGATGGCGCAACTGATGCAGCAGGAAACCCTCGACAGCCTGCCGCAGGACATGGAGCCAGTGTTCTACAACGCCGCGCAAACCTACCTGATCCCGAAGCTGCGCACCCTCGGTGGTTACGGCAAGTACGCGCTGACCTTGCCGGAAGGCAGCGAGCCTGACGGTCATTGGCAATGGCTGCCGCTGGAATGGAAAGCGCTGTGACGGCACTGATCCGCAGCCTCGGCCTGCTCGCGCTGTTACTGAGCGCGGGCGCCCGAGCCGTCGAGGCACCGGCTCTCGATCCGGCGCAATCCCAGGTATTCCGCGCCTGGTTTGTGCGCATCGCTCAGGAGCAACTGAGCCAGGGCCCGAGTCCGCGCTGGTATCAGCAGGACTGTGCCGGGCTGGTGCGTTTTGCCGCCAACGAAGCGCTGAAAGTCCACGACGACAAATGGTTGCGCAGCAATGGTCTGTCCAATCGCTACCTGCCGCCGGAACTGTCGCTCAGCGATGACCAACGCAAGCTCGCCCAGCAATGGCAGCAGGGCGGCGGCAAGGTTGGGCCGTACGTCAACGCGATCAAACTGATTCAGTTCAACAGCCACCTGGTCAGCCGCGACGTGTCGCAGGCGCGCCCCGGTGACTTGATGTTTTTCGATCAGGGCGACGACCAGCACCTGATGATCTGGATGGGCCGCTACATCGCCTATCACACCGGCACCACCACCCCCACTGACAACGGCATGCGTTCGGCAAGCCTGCAGCAACTCATGACATGGAAGGACACCCGATGGATACCCGACGCAGCCAACCCCAACTTCATCGGCGTCTATCGACTGAACTTTCTCTCCCAATGACCGGTGCCCGCATGTTGCGAATCTGCGCTCGAATTCCCCTGCTGCTGGCGCTATTGCTGCCATTGGCGACCGTCAATGCCGAAGATTCGGTAGAACCGAGCAATTACACGCCGGTGTCCGGTGAAAGCTTTTTCCTGCTCGCCGACATCAGTTTCGCTGCCGACGAACAAGCGATGGTGCGCCTCGAAGCGCCGGGTCGTGACTACCGCCGGTTCCGCATGGAGCCCTATGGTGGCGCGGACATTCGCGTGTACCGCATCGACAAGCCGCTGGACTTCCTCAAGCGCCAGAAGAACCTGCACCGCGTGGTCAGCGACGGTCAGTTCAAGGGTGAAGGCCTGTCCAACACCCTCGCGTACCTGTGGGACAACTGGTACCGCAAATCCCGTCGGGTGATGCAGCGTGCGTTCTCCTACGAGTCGCGCAAACAGGTCACCGAAGAAGTGCCGGAACTGAAGATGGGCAACGCCATCGCCGCGCCGACGCCGTACGACGCACAGCCGCAATTTGCGCTGATCCCGGGTCTGCCGGTGGTCAGCCAGTTCCGTTATCCGCTGTGGCAGGCCAAGCCGATCCAGCCGCCGGCCGGGGTCAATCTGGCCGGCTCTTCCAGCGACTTTGTCAGCGTCGCACCGGGTAATGTCTACATCCCGCTGGGCAACCTGAAGCCAGGTCTGTATCTGGTCGAAGCGCTGATCGGCAAGTACCGCGCGACCACCATGGTGTTCGTCTCCAACACCGTCGCGGTGAGCAAGATTGCCGGTGATGAATTGCTGGTCTGGGCGGCGCGCAAACACGAAGGCAGTTCGGTGCCGAAGGTCAATGTGCTGTGGACCGACGGCCTCGGCGTGATGAGCAGCGGCGCCACCGATGCCGATGGTTTGCTGCGCCTGAAACACGTCAGCCCGGAGCGTTCGTTCGTGATTGGCGAAGACGAAGAGGGCGGGGTGTTCGTCTCCGAGAACTTCTATTACGACAGCGAAATCTACGACACCAAACTCTATGCCTTCACCGACCGGCCGCTATATCGCCCGGGGGATTGGGTGTCGCTGAAGATCGTTGGCCGCGAGTTCAAGAACGCGCGGGATTCGGTGTTGCCGGGAGCGGCTGACGTTAATGTCAGCGTGCTTGATGCGACTGGCACCGAATTGCAGCATCTCGATTTGAAACTCGATTCGAAGGCCGGCACTCAGGGCCGATTCCAGTTGCCGGACAATGCCGTGGCCGGTGGTTACGAGATTCGCTTCAATTACAAGGATCAGGCCTACAGCAGCGCCTTCCGCGTGGCCGAGTACATCAAGCCGCACTTCGAAATATCGCTGAATCTGGCCAAGCAGGATTACCGCACCGGTGAGCCAGTCAAGGGCAGCCTGGTGCTGCTCTATCCGGACGGCAAACCGGTGGCCAATGCCAAGCTGACCCTGAGCCTGCGTGCCCAGCAATTGTCGATGGTCGACAACGAGCTGCAATACCTCGGGCAATTCCCGGTGGAGCTGACCAGCACCGAACTGACCACCGACAGCAAGGGCAACGCGACCCTCGACTTGCCGGCCGCCGACAAACCGAGCCGTTACATGCTGACCGTGTTTGCCAGCGACGGCGCGGCGTATCGGGTCAAGACCACCAAAGAAATCCTCATCGACCGTGGTGCGGCAAGCTTCCGCTTGAGCGCGCCGCAACGCTTCAGTGCGGTCAATGACAAGGTTGCGTTCAGCTACGCCAACGAGGGCGGCACCGAGCAGAGCAAAGCGGTCACGCCGAACAGTTACGCCTGGGTGCGTCTGGAAGACCAGAGCACCGGCGAGGGCAAGCTTGCCGTCAAGGACAAAGGTTTCAGCATTGCCTTCGAGCGTCCGGGTACTTACAACCTGACGCTGAAAGATCAGCAAGGTCGTGTACTCGGCGCCACTGGCCACTCGGTCACTGGCGATGGCGTCAAAGCGGTGCCGGGCACCGTGGAAATCGTCCTCGACAAACCGGAATACAAGGCTGGCGATGAAGCCCTGGCGTTGATCACCTTCCCGGAGCCGGTCAGCGATGCGTTGCTGTCGCTGGAGCGTGACAAGGTCGAAGCCACCGCGCTGCTGGCCAAGGGCGGTGACTGGCTGAAACTGGAAAAACTCAGCGACACCCAATACCGCGCACGCATCCCGGTGAAAGACAACTTCGCGCCGAACCTGACCTTCTCCGTGCTGTACACCAAGGGTGGTCAGTACAGCTTCCAGAACGCCGGGATCAAAGTGATTGCGCCGCAAATCGACGTGGCGATCAGCACCGACAAAGCGGTGTATCTGCCGGGCGATACCGTCACGGTTGACTTGACCACGCAGTTCGCCGGCAAAGTGGTTCCGGCGCATCTGACAGTCAGCGTCGTCGACGAAATGGTCTACGCGCTGCAACCGGAAGTCGCGCCGACCATCGACCAGTTCTTCTACCATCCACGCCGCAACAACGTGCGCACCAGCGCCAGCCTGTCGTTCATCAGTTACGACGTGGCGTTGCCGGGCAGCCCGGGTGCGCCGGGCAAGGCCAACCGTAGCGAGCGTGGAGTGAAAGTGCTGGAGCGGCCGCGTCGTGAAGACGTCGACACTGCCGCATGGCAGCCGGAATTGCTGACCGGCGCAGACGGCAAAACCCGTTTCACCTTCAAGATGCCGGACTCGCTGACCCGCTGGCGCATCACCGCCCGGGCGATTGCCGATGACGGTCAGGTCGGGCAGAAAAAGCAGTTCGTCCGTTCGGAAAAACCGCTGTACCTGAAGTGGAGCGGCCCGAGCAAATTCCGCAAGGGCGATCAGCCGCAACTGGGTGTGTTTGCGTTTAGTCAGGCCGAGAAACCGGTGAAGGCTGAACTGGTCACCCATTACGCAGGCACCGAACAACGCCTGCCGGTGACGCTGAACAACGGCATCAACTACCTGCCGTTGCCGGCGCTTGCGCTGGTCACGGGTGAGTGGACGGCGGAACTGGTGCAGGATGGCAAAACCGCCGACTCCCTCGCCGTACGTCTGAGTGCGACCGGCGATGGTTGGCAAGTGACGCAGACCCAGAGCCTCGACGTGGCCAGCGGCGATACACCGCTGAACCTGCCGGCGGACGCCACGGACATTCGCCTGCGCCTGGATGACAGTCCGCAAGCGCTGTTCCGTTCAGCCCTAGACGATCTGCTCAGCTATCCGTACGGCGGCGTCGAGCAGACGGCCAGCCGTTTGCTGCCGCTGAGCATCGCTTATCCGTCGTTGGCGTCGAGCCCGCAGATCCGCGATCGCCTGCGTCTGATCATGCAGAACAGCCGTCTGCGCCTGGTGCAAATGGCCGGGCCATCGGCGAGCTTCACCTGGTGGGGCTACGATGGCGAGCCGGATGCGTTCCTTACCGCTTACGCTTACTACGCCGACTGGAACGCCAGCCAGGTGCTGGAGCTGACCTTGCCGCCGGAGCATTGGCAGCGGGTGCTCGAGGTCTACGCCAAGCAAGCGCCGAACACGCCGTTGCTGCAACGGGCGCTGATTCTGTCGTTCGCCAAGCAGATGCATCTGCCGGTCAACACGCTGCTCAGCGGCTTGATGGAGGATCTGGCCAAGGCTGGTGAAGGCAACGCCGAAACGCTGCTGGACGATGGTGAAGACAGTCTGGTGATGGGCGATCCGGATTCGGCGCTCGGTCTGGCGGCGGCGCGAGTCTTGACCGCAGCGCTGGCCACGCAGTCGAAAGTGACATTGCCTGATGCGTTCAATCGTCAGGTGGGCGCGGCGCAACAGCGTCTGTCGGTCAGTTCACAACCTTTCGCCGAGGCGCTGAATCTTTCGCTGCAACCGTTCGATCAGGCGCGTGCGACGGCGTTGCTGCAACGTTTGCTGCCGCAGCAATCGACCCTCGAACGCGCACTGGCGCTGAGCTGGTTGCAACGCAGCATCGCTCAGGCTTCGCCGACCATCGCGCTAACGCCGGGTGAAGGCTGGAAGAAAAATTACGGCGCGACTGGCGAGATGTTCTGGACATGGCAGGGTGCGACGCCGGTGCCGAGCGTGTTGTCGGTGTCTGGCACTCAGGAGCGTCCGCTGCGTGCGGCGCTGAGCTTCCAGACCCAGCAACCGGCCGTCGATCCAATGGCCGTGACCATCACCCGTCGCCTGTCGCGACTGGTGCCGGGCGACGAAGCGTTCACCTTCAAACTGGAGCCGGTCGGCACCAAGCCGCTGTCCAGCGACAGCCTGTATCTGGACGAAGTGATCCTCACCAGCAAAGCGCCGAAACCGCTGCGCTACGGCATGCTCGAAGTGCCGCTGCCACCGGGCGCCGATGTCGAACGCACCACGTGGGGCATCAAGTTGCAGGGCAAGGACGGCACCGAGCCGACCGCGCTGGAGAAGGCGCGCTTCGAACCGGGGCAACTGGCTTACGCGGTGCCGGTGGATGCGCTGAGCGGTGAATTGCGCCTGCGTCATCTGGTGCGGTTCTCGCAGAAGGGTCAGTTCAATCTGCCGCCGGTGCGTTTCACTCAGGTTTACGCGCCGCAACATCAGGCTCAGGAAGCGAAAGCCGCCCTCGGTCAGGTCACGGTCAACTGACATGACCCGGCCGCTGCTGTGGCTGCTGATGTCTGTGATTCCTGCGCTGGCGGCGGCGCAGGATGAACCGTTGCGCGTGGCGTACAAGGGTGAATTGTTGTCGTTGAACCAGACGCAACTGATCGCTCGCGAGCCTTTGCCGCCATCGCTGGATACGCCGCTGGGCAGTCTGTGGAAATTGTTCGTTTATGCGTGGCTGGTGGATACCGGCGCTCGCGAAGCGGCTTATGAATGTCGCGGGCAGTCGAAAGAGGAAGTCTATTGCTGCTCGGTGGGCGGCAAGATCGAACGTGATCAGGCGTTGGTGAAATCCTGCGGGTTGTATTTCGAGCCTGCGCGGTTGGGTATTGCGGCTGCGGATTGGCGAACCTATTGGCAGGCGCGGCAGGCACCTTCGTGGTTGCTGGAGTTGCCATCGGTGCAGCCAGCCACGCGAGTTTCCGTGGCTGACTTGCTCAAGGTGTTGGCTTCGTTGCCGGCGCAGGAGCAGATGCGCCGCGTTTTGCTCGATGTGGTGCTGAATGCTGCCGACGGCAATGTCGTCGGTGAACTCGGCGGACGCCTGCGGGTGAAAACCTGGAGCTGGCTCGGCGATCAGGATCCGCATTCGCGGCAGGGTGGTTTTGCCGGTTGGACGGCTGATGGCTCGCCGGTTTGGGCCGGTGGACGCGGCACCAGTCAGATGGTTCTGCGTCATTACGGTCAGGCGTTGGCGCCTGTGTTGCCGGCGGCATGGCCGGCGGAGGCGGGGCGCTGTGTCGAGGTCGGGCTGTTCTCTCGCTATCCGCTAACCCGCGTTCTGGCGGGTGAACGGGTCGTAACTTCCGGCCCGCTACAGGGCGACTACCGCGTCGAATTCGCCAACGGCAATGCGCTGGATATCCACAGCGACGGTGAACTGTTTCTGCTCAACGACAAACTCGTCGCCAGGCTCGATCGCGAAGAATACGTCGCCCGAGTGCTGGAACGCGAAGCCAAACCGGAGCCCGCCGAAGCTGCCAAAGCCTTGGCCGTGGCGATCCGCACCTATCTGCTGCAAAACGCCACGCGCAGCGGCGACTGCCTGAGCATCGACGACAGCAGCACCCGTCAACGGGTTGCGCCACGTCCTGCTTCCGCCGAATCGCGCAACATCGCCGCATGGACCGCGGATCTGGTACTGGCCGGCAGCACCGTCACCTATCACTCCGATCAACCCGGCCCGGACAAACTCGCCTGGCAGCAAGCCGTGGAACAGGCCAATGCCGGCCAGCGCTACGACGCGATTCTGCTGCATGCCTATCCGCGCGCGAGCCTCAGCCGCTGGGACAATCCGGTTGCCTCCTGCGAAGCATTGCCCGCTGCGCAAGACTGGCTGCAAAAGCAGCGGCGCGGCTGGCGTCCGAAGCTGGAAAGCGAAACCGGCTACAACGAAGTCAGCACATTCGCCGTGTGCAAACTCGCCTTCGGCCGCCCCTTCGTCGACCGCGAACGTCAGCGCATCTACGTGCGCGGCGTGCTGACGTTGCAGGATCGCCTCGACCTGACTCACGAATATCTGCACCTGGCCTTTGAAGCACATCCCAATGGCCAGGATGAAACCTACATCGAAGGGCTCGCCCGTCACCTTTTGCTGGAATAGACCATGACACTCCGTTATCCACAGGTCTTGCTGCTGCTTTGCACGTTGACCGCGCTATCGCCGGCAATCGCCGCCGACAGCGTCAAACTCGACACCCCGATCGGCGGCTGGCGCAGCGGCGCCCCCGAAGGTGAGGGCGAAAGCTTCCGCCAGACCGTGAATTACCCGGCCTCGTCGGTCAACACTCCGGTCGGCCAAGCCAACACCGCACGCATCAGCGGCGAAATCAAAGCCACGCCAAAGAGCCGCGAGCCTGGCCGCTTGATCGTCAACGGCGTCAGCATGCCGCTGAAAATCGACGACAGCGGCCGCTTCGACCGGCCGTTTTCCTTTCCCAACGGCAGCAACAGCGTCGAAGTCCGCAGCCCCGGCGGCCAACAACGCCACCGCACGCAATTTCTCAATACCAGCGGCGGCGCCACCCCGGCCAAACTGCGCGTACTGCTGGCGTGGGACAGCGACGGAACCGACCTCGATCTGCACCTCGTCACCCCCGACGGCGCGCACATCTGGTACGGCAACCGCACCGCTGCCAACGGCGCTGCCCTCGACGTAGACGTGACCACCGGTTACGGCCCGGAAATCTTCGCCATGCCGGCGCCGATCAAGGGGCAGTATCTGGTGTACGTAAACTACTTCGGCGGTGGTTATCGCAGTGATGAAGATGGCAGCGATGAAGCGGTGCAACCGTTGACCACGGCGCAAGTCACGGTGATCACCGAAGAAGGTACACCGAGCGAGAAGATGGAGACGTTTTTGATCCCGATGCGCGCGGTCGGCGAGCTGACGCTGGTGAAGTCGTTCAGTTATCCGTGAATCACCTGTTCATTTAGGAAAAACACCGCACAGGGCATTGCCTTCGTAACCGTGCACGATCGGCCCCAGCACCATGAGTGGGCCGCAGGCGTAGAGCGGGGAGGGCACTGTTTGTTGCGTGTCGAGCAGAACGACTTCCCTGCCGAATTCGTCGCTGCCAAAGGATTGCTCGTAGTACGAATTGCACACCGGCAGCTTCAACGGCACCGGAATCACCAGCGCCCAGACCGTGATTCCGCACCATTCGCGGGTGGGTGTCGATGTTGCTGTTCTGGTGATTTGTGGAGTGATTGAACGGTAGCTTTGCGCTCTGTAGGCGTCGGTTTTCAGTGTGACTTTTTCCGGGAGGGAGATGCCTACGCCGACGCATCCGGTCAAGCAGAGGCACAGGGTTGTTGCAGCAACGGATTTCAGTCGTGTGCTCAGAGTTCGGGGGATCAATTTCTAACTTCCTTGTGGAGCGATTCTCGGGTTTCTAGCCCCTCCAACCGCGTTGGACGGTTACTTCAAAAGAGGTTTCAGCAAACCAATGGCAACGTGGGTGTTGAGTTGCTGGCGTTGGCACTTTTGAGGTGCAGCAGCAACGCAGGCATGAACGCGACGTCCAGCCTGTCGCGCCTGCGCCAGAGTTCGAGCATCGTCAATAAGCCGTTGCCGAATGCCAGCAGTGAGTAGAGCAACACACTGTTCGGCATCGACTGGTAGAGGGCGGGTATCAGACACAACAGCAACCAGATCACACCTCCTGCCAGAATCCCCAGCAAGCACGTCTTGCGACTGACCAAAGTGCGCATGGCCGTCCAGTTGAACGCCGCGCTGAGCAATGGCGCAACGTTGCCGAAAATGATCGGAATGTAGTCGACACCCCCGGCCGGTGAAGGGGATGCGGGTAAAAACAGAGGGTGGTTATGGGGCGGGATTTAGCACTGAGGAGGTGGAATTTGCAAGTGTTTGGGGGCCAAGCAGACGAGTGATTCACCAGAACTTCCTCGGTGCGCAAACGTATCCACGTTTCACGGGGGTGTACCGGTACTGGAGGCTTGTGGCATCAGGTTGACGCCGAAATGTTCGTTTCCCAGCGGTTTTTTTCCGGGTGTCGGCGAGGTTACGGCGATGATCGTCGCCTGATCCTGACGCCGCATGGGCATGACTATGCTGGTGTCGGCATTCAGGTAACTGGCCATCGTCGCGAGCGTGAGCCCTACGAAAGGCGAGGCCGAGCCGGTGTCACCCAATCGCTGGGTGAGGTCGTAGCTCGCGTGCGAATCGAGCAGGTTCAGCGGACTGTGTGCCGCGTTGAGCGCCGGCAACAGTTGCGCCAGTGGCGTGGTATTCGAGCCCCCGTCAAAGAACACCCGGGTAGGCTTTTGCGCGAGTCTGTCCGTGGCCTCTTTCCAGCCAGCGGCCAGTTTGACGGTCATGACCTCACGCTTGAGACGTTCACCGTTATCGGGCTGCAGCAGCGATACATTGACCGGCCGATGTAATCTGGCCAACACGGGCAGTGCATCCCATTGCTCGAACGCATGCCGGGTCCAGGGCTGAGGAATGAACATTGAGGGCCGGAACTCCACGGCGGGTTTGCTCGTTCCCCAACCGGTGAACTCCGGGTCAATCCTGTTCTTGTTGACCTTGGCAAACTGAGCGTAGTAACGCAGCCATTCGACGCGTTCGGGGCGCCCGACGACCATGGCGACCATCGAGTCGGTGAGCTCACCTGGTTTACGCGGGCCAGGCCCACCAATCAGTGGCGCTTTTTTTGCGGAGAGAGCAAACGACATGCTGAACCCTTCAACGTTGTAGATCAGTACGGCGGGGAGGTCGGGGTTTTGCTCGAACAGTCGGAAAAGGTTTTCTACCAGGCCTTCGGGGGTGTCGTTACAGATAACGCCGTCTTGCAGATTGCGCACGCGATGCCAGTGCAGGCCCGCTTCCGTGCGGTATGTGTTGACCATACCGGTAAGCATTTGCCGGGTTCTTTCTGCGGAGAAACGCAGGTTCGGTGTGTCAGGGTTCCAGCCTCGAACCACGGTGATGGCGGGGATGGGCCACTTTTCCACGAAGTCGCGTAAACCCAACTCCAGCGCATCGGCCTTGCGCTTGTCGTAGGCCATATCTTTGTCGTCAGCATCCACCGGGTACTTCTTCGGATCGGTAGGCAGGATGCTGCCGACGTGCCGGGCCTCGGCCTGTTGTGCATTCTGTTCCTGCAAGGCTTTCCAGACCTGGCCCTGACGGAAGATATCCAGACTTATCCCGACGGCGAGCACATCCAGAGTGTCCAGACGGGGCGAGGTAACCGGGGCGCGGTAACGAGCATCAACAGGCATGGCTGCGGCATCCTTGGCAGAGGTATAGGTCGTCACGGGGGAGGGCGGGCTGGCAAAGCAACGGCTGACCGTCAATGGTTGCTCAGCGGCCAGAGTCAGAGGAGAGGTCAGGAAAAAAACGCTGAGCAGCAGGCAAGCAGGCTTGAGAAGCATGCCGTTTTTGCTCTTGCGACGCCGGCAGGCTGTGCCGTCATCGTTGGCGCGCATGCTGTTGCTGGCTGGCGGCGGATAGGGGATCGATTGCCTGGAACAAGGTTCCTTTGCCTGTGCAGCGTCAGTCATCACGCATTTCCTCCTTGAAAATTGACTCGATGGCCTCAACGAATGCGCCTTCGATTTGATCCCCCGCGATAATGACCCTTATTGGCGTTGCACCTCAAATACGAAGGGATCTCCCTGATTCGGGAAGTGCAGCAGGTACTGCGCAACCGGAGTCTTGCCATCGGGCAACAGATAATCCATTTTCAGCCCGGTCGGATTATTTTCCCGCTCCGGACCCAGGTAGGAATTGTCCGGATAGCTGAACTGACTCTGTGGTGCTTTGCGAACGCCCGCACAGGACGCAAACAGCCGCGGCAACGCGTAAAAGTGTTGGCCGTGTATCAGCAAAACCTGAGGGTATCGATCACCGTAGCCACTGCTCACGTACTGCATCTCGAGACACGCCGAGGTGCCTTGGCGCCAGACCGTAGCCGACGCCACATTTTCCGGGTCGACCGGATCACCTACGCGCCATGCCGGCGTCGCGAGGTTGCTGACGTCGCGCAGCGGCCAGCGCTGTTTGCCGATCGCCAAGGCCTTGCCATCGAAAACAATTTCGGGCGTGCCTTTGGGCGGTTTTAGTGGCAGCCCATCGGGCGCGCTCCAAAGCGCCTGGTTATAACGTTCAAACGCTGGGCGCATGGCATTGACCCAAAGGCAATGCCTCGGCGATTCAGAGCAGGTCATGGCCAGTTCCATCCCCGACCCTACAAACAGGTTGCTGCCCAGCGACTCATAGAAAGCACGGTAATCGGTGAACTGCACCGGGGCTGCCGAGGCCGCAAAGGGCAGGCTCGCACCGAGAAACAGGCTCAGGCAACAGGTAAATGTGCTCATCGATGCCCCTTGGCGCCGGATGCCTTGATGTAATGCGGATTGATGGTACGGAAATCGTTTTGCCGATGGTTAGCCAATTGTGCTCAGAAGTCTTCCGCCGTGACTGACACATTGATATAGAAGAACGTTATTTCTGACCATGATTCGCGTCTGTTTATGAGCGTTTCTTCGGACCCCATCCCCAGCAGATACCAACGCTTTGTATTTTTATCGCGATAAGAAAAAAATGTGGAATCCCATCCACAGCAGATATGTCGTAACTCAGGCATTGCGAAGCTACGGCTCATGTAGCGTTCAGCTTTAAGAGCATCCGAGCCTTTGACGCGGTAGCGAGCATTGAGCGGTTTGCCCAACTGTTTGTTGTCTTGAGTGCACTCCAGAAACTCGACGAAGCCAGGCTTGTCGCTGAGTTTCGCAAGAAAATCCCCGCATTGCGGTTCGGCCATCGCGTTACCTGCAAATGTGGATAAGCCTGCGAAGACAAGTCCGCCAATCAACCTGTTCATGTATTCATCCATGATAAGTGCACCAACGTATTTTCCTCCTGCTCTTTTCATACGATCAGGCAGCGAGGTTATACAAGGCTCCCCTACTGATACAGCTTTACGCTGGTCAAGCTATCGGGGAGATTTCTGGACAGGATAGGATTATTTCAGGCATTAAAAAGCCGGCTTGTGGCCGGCTTCTCGGGGACTGGCTTGGTTTATTTTTGGTAAGCCGCGCCAGCCTTCAAAACGTACACCCGGATCTGCGTCCGGCTGTGGGACTTGGTCAGACGTTGGTCTGCCGCGTCGGGCGTCATCGGAGCCGCCGGGAGCGGGTCGATGCGCAAATGTGGGGCGCAGGATACTGAGTTTTGCCGGGGATTCCCAGCCTGAAGTGCGGTTTAGAGCGACCGCAGTCGAACAAATTCGAGATTTGTACCGATTATCAGGGCCTCATCGCGAGCAGGCTCACTCCTACAGGGGGCTTTGCAGGCCGTGCGATCATATAAACGGCACCACTGGCCGTCGTTTGCTCAGGGTCGACCACCAGAATACCCAACCCAATATATGGATCCGATGCTCTTCAATTTGCGCCGGGTGGAAGACTTCGTCCGGGTATTCGGCGCTGTTGTGGCTACGCAGGCGCAGGCCGTTGCCGGGCATGCGGTGCAGGTATTTGATGCGCAGCATGCCGGCGTGTTCGATGGCGTAGATTTCGCCGTCGACGACTTGAGTCAGGCGGCGGTCGATGGCGACGATGGAGCCGTCTTCGATGCAGTCGGCCATGCTGTTGCCGATCATGTGTGCGCAGATGGCGTCGGCTGGGCGAATGTCCAGTTGATCGAGGTGTGAGCGCAGCAGGCGGATGGAGAGGTCCGGGTCCTGAATGACATGGGTTTTACCAGAGTCATTGGGCAGTGGTGTTTCTTTGAAGAACGCCAGTTCGATGTCGTTGGGATGGATGAATCGATAGGCGCCCTGCGGATCTTGGGCATCAAAGCTGGCGCCGTTGCTGGCAGTCGGGGTCAGGCTCGGCAGCTCTTTTGTGCCTTCGCCGGTTTTCAGCCATTCGCTGTTGACGGACAGCAGGCGTGAGACTTCTTCCA
The DNA here is from genome assembly GCF_044743525.1 of Pseudomonas sp. NPDC087598. NCBI lineage: Bacteria > Pseudomonadati > Pseudomonadota > Gammaproteobacteria > Pseudomonadales > Pseudomonadaceae > Pseudomonas > Pseudomonas sp. NPDC087598. The sequence goes on from NZ_JBIUWQ010000015.1 coordinate 70,939, forward strand.
TGCGATACGCCGGGACGCCCCGGGTGTACCAGTTGTGGACATTTTGGGCTTCCGTGCCCCAGAACTTTGCGAAACCCGTCGTCGAGATGTTCGCTGCTTCCAGGAGTGCCTTGAATCTTGGACCGCTAGTGTTCTTTCTCATAAACACGGAGTCTACGGCCGTGCTAGAGCAGTTTGAATAAACCGGGTGTTCAAAAACGGGCTGAATTTTGCGACGGGATGTAAGACGTCCTTGTGGGAAATTACACAGGCTAAAACTTTTTTGTAGTCCGCTATAAACACTCTGTTTAAGGCGGCTTTTCCCGGGCACAAAAAACCCCGGATCAACCGGGGTTTTCTTCAAGCATCACGCGTAGCGCAAGTGCTTAACCTTTGTAGGCTGCAACCGACTTGGTGATCGCGTCGCGAGCGGCGTCAGCACCGGCCCAACCTTCGATCTTGACCCATTTGCCTTTTTCGAGATCTTTGTAGTTCGCGAAGAAGTGCTCGATCTGCTGAATCAGCAGTGGTGGCAGGTCGGTGTATTCCTTCACGTCGACGTACAGCTGGGACAGCTTGTCGTGTGGCACTGCGATGACTTTGGCATCGCCGCCGCCGTCGTCGGTCATGTTCAGGATGCCGACTGGACGTGCGCGGATCACCGAGCCTGGAGCAACCGGGTAAGGGGTCACGACCAGTACGTCGAGGGGATCACCGTCGTCAGCCAGGGTGTTCGGGATGTAACCGTAGTTGGCCGGGTAGAACATTGGGGTGGCCATGAAACGGTCAACGAACAGGCAATCGCTGTCTTTGTCGATTTCGTATTTGATCGGCGCGTGGTTGGCCGGGATCTCGATCGCGACGTAGATGTCGTTCGGCAGGTCTTTGCCAGCCGGAATCTTGCTGTAGCTCATTGGGCGTTGCCCCCGTAGTTGACCAAAAACACTTGGCCGGATTGACCAAAAAGTGGCGGCGATTATAGGCATATTCTGCCGGGCGCGCCATGTACCGAAAGTCGTGCAGAGCTTAGTCGTGCGCCTGATAGACCGGGTCCGTGGCTTGAAGTTGCCGCAACCTGCCCAACGGGTCCTGCCGATAAAAAAGCTGCAGCTGCGTGTACACCTGTGGATAACTTTCGTGCAGCACATCCGGTGCACTGAAGAAGTACTCGCTGGTGACGGCGAAGAACTCGGCCGGGTTCTCGGCGGCATACGGGTCGATGGCGGTTTCGGCATCAGGGTCGCGGTCGAGTTGATGGTTGAGGTCGTCGTAGGCCTTTTGCATCACGTCGGCCCAGTCGCTGACGCGCATGTCGGCGTGCAGCGGCGGCAGGCCGTTGGCGTCGCCATTGAGCATGTCGAGTTTGTGCGCCAGTTCGTGGATCACCAGGTTGTAGCCTTCCCAGCCACCACTGGCCATTACGCCCGGCCAGGCGAGGATGATCGGCCCCTGCTGCCAGGCTTCGCCGCTGTGTTCGCCATCCCACTCATGTTCGACGCCACTGGCATCGCGATGGCGCTGCGGGCTGAGGAAGTCATCGGGGTAGAGGACGATTTCGTGGAAACCCTGATACCAATTCAAATCACCGAGATTGAGCAGCGGTAATTGCGCCTGGGCGGCGAGCAGCAGGCGTTGTTCCTGATGCAGTTCGACGCCGGGCAGGGCGGTCAGGTGTTTTTCTTCGAGAAACAGTACGCAGGCTTCGCGCAGCCACTGGTCTTCGGCGGCGCTGATGCCGTCTAGAAAGCTCAGGTGATGGCGCACCCGTTGCCACATGTCATCGGCAATCGGGTGCTTCGCCAGAATGCGCCGGCGTCGCCAGGCGCTCAGCGACCACATCGGCTTAGTGCGATTGCGCTTTGGTGCCGCCGAAACGGCTGCGCACGACGCCGATGATCATCGGCACCAGCGACAGCAGGATGATGCCCACCACCAGCAGCGACAGGTTCTTCTTGATGAACGGCACGTTGCCGAAGAAGTAACCCAGCGTCACCAGACCGCCGACCCACAGCACGGTACCGAACACGCTGAAACCGAAGAAGCGTGGGTAGGGCATCTTCGCCACGCCGGCGACGAAGGGTGCGAAGGTACGAATGATCGGCAGGAAACGCGCCAAGGTCACGGTTTTGCCACCGTGCTTGTCGTAGAAGTCGTGAGTCTGTTGCAGGTAATCGCGACGGAAGATTTTCGAGTTCGGGTTGCTGAACAACCTTTCTCCAGCCGTTCGTCCTATCACGTAATTGGTGCTGTCGCCGAGGATTGCCGCCAGCATCAGCAGGCCGCCCAGCAGCACGGGGTCCATGCCTCCGCCAGCGGCAACGGCACCGGCGATGAACAGCAGCGAATCGCCCGGCAGGAACGGCATGACCACCAGACCGGTCTCGCAGAAAATCACCAGGAACAGGATGGCGTAGATCCATGGCCCGTAATTGTTCACCAGCAAATCGAGGTAAACGTCGAGATGCAGGATAAGGTCGAGCGGGTTGAAATCCATGGAGGCACCTGTGGTGATGGCCCGACTCGGCAGGCCTGTGCGGATGACTTCGTGTAAGCCTACAACGGGGTGTAGTTTTTCTTACAAGCCGGAAAGATCGGGATTATACGGTCTGAAAGATGAAAAGCGCGTTGGTTTTGTAGCGGGGGATGTCGGGGTGTGAGGATTTGTCAGGGAGGCATGGATTTTGGTGGCGAGTGTTTTTTGTGGCAAGGGCGCTTGCTCCCGCTGGAGGGCGCAGCACTCCCGAATCCGCAGGCATGCGGTGAGCCTGCGGGATCGAGGTGTTGAGGTTTGGGGCTGCTTTGCAGCCCAGCGAGAGCAAGCTCCCTCGCCACAGGAGCTATCCGAAGTCGGTCCAGGGGTCAGAGTTCTTCGCTGATCGGCAGCACGTAGTTCTTGAACTCGGTGTCTTCCTTGAATCCGATCGATTCATAGGTTTTCTGCGCCACCTCGTTATCGGCACTGGTGGACACGCGCATGCGCACGGCCTGGGTTTCCTTGGCCATTTTCTTCGCGGTGCGGATCAGGTTGTCGGCGACCAGTTGGCGGCGGGCGTCTTCGGCGACGTAAATGTCATTGAGGATCCATACGCGCTTGAGCGACAGCGAGGAAAAGCTTGGATACAACTGACAGAACCCCATCAGTTTCTTGTCGTCATCATCGGCCAGAGCCAGGTAGATCACCGATTCCTTGCGGCGCAGGCGTTTTTCGAGAAACGCGCGGGAGGAGTCCGGATAAGGCAGGGAACCGTAGAACTCGCGATATTTGACGAACAACGGAGTCAACAAATCCAGATGTTCGAGGGTCGCTTGAATAATCCGCATGATAGGTCTCGTCTTCAAGTGGCTGTCTTCAACTGCTCTGACGGCGATGGGAAACCCTGGCGGCCGTGTATCGATCCTGCCTGAAACCTGCGCAGAAACGCAATGCGGAAACGGTTCAGGTTGAGGGCGCATCCAGTAGGAAATTTCCTTTCATATCTGCACCTGCGTCCGACTCCAGCGTCTGAACCTGTGCTTCGTCCTTCAGATTGACCCCCGACAGCTGCCGCCGGCAGGCTTCGCGCATCAGGTACAGCAAGCGATGCGCCGCCATCCCATAGCTCAAACCCTCCAGCCGCACGTTGGAAATGCAATTGCGGTAGGCATCGGTCAGTCCGATCTTTGGATTGTAGGTGAAATATAAACCGAGGCTGTCCGGCGAACTGAGGCCCGGGCGCTCACCGATCAGCATCACGACCATTTTTGCGCCGAGCAGTTGGCCAATTTCATCACCGACGGCGACCCGGCCCTGTTCGACCAGAACGACGGGGGCCATGGACCAGCTGTCAGCGCTCATCTGCTCTTCCAGGCGGGTGAGAAACGGCAATGTATGCCGATGCACCGCCAGTGCCGACAAGCCGTCCGCCACGACAATCGCCAGATCAACGCCGCCCGGATGTGCCGCCGCGTAATTACGCAGGCTCTGCGCCGAGTCTGCGCTCAACTTGCGCCCCAGGTCCGGGCGTTGCAGGTAGCTGTTGCGATCCGTCGCCGCGCTGTGCAGTAAAAGGCTTTCGCGCCCGCGCTCGCTGAGTTGCGCGCTGAGCCCTGCATGATCGAACGGCAGATGCACCGCATCCCGCGCTTGTGCGTGGGCAAACTGGAAATCCAGTTGAGCGCTGGTCGGCAGACTGGTGCCGGTGCGGCCGAGGGCTATGCGTGCCGGGGTCAGGCGGCGCAGTTCCAGCCATGGGTTTTGCGGGTCGACAGGCGGTTTTTGCATAAGACTCATCCCAGTTGCGCCAAGGCCTGGCGGAAGGCCGGCGGCAGGTTATTGCCGAAATGCACCTTGCCGTCCGCTTGGGTGAAGATGCCCATTCTGGCCAGCCATTGTTCAAACTCTGGCGCCGGTTTCAGGCCCAAGGTCTGGCGCGCGTAGAGCGCGTCGTGGAACGAAGTGGTCTGGTAATTGAGCATGATGTCGTCGGAGCCGGGGATGCCCATGATGAAGTTGATCCCGGCGACACCCAAGAGGGTCAGCAGGGTGTCCATGTCGTCCTGATCGGCTTCGGCGTGGTTGGTGTAGCAGATGTCGCAGCCCATCGGTACGCCGAGCAACTTGCCGCAGAAGTGGTCTTCGAGGCCGGCGCGGATGATCTGTTTACCGTTATAGAGGTATTCCGGGCCGATAAATCCTACGACGGTGTTCACCAGGAATGGCTTGAAATGTCGCGCTACGGCGTAGGCCCGTGTCTCGCAGGTCTGTTGATCGACGCCGTGGTGGGCGTTGGCCGACAGCGCGCTGCCCTGACCGGTTTCGAAATACATCAGGTTTTGCCCGAGGGTGCCGCGATTCAGGCTCAGGCCGGCGTCATAACCTTCCTGCAAGACATTCAGGTTGATGCCGAAACTGGCGTTGGCCGCTTCGGTGCCGGCGATGGACTGGAACACCAGGTCCAGCGGCACCCCACGGTTGATCGCCTCGATCGAGGTGGTGACGTGGGTCAGCACGCAGGCCTGGGTCGGGATGTCGTAGCGCTGGATGATCGCGTCGAGCATTTCCAGCATCGCGCAGATCGAAGCGATGCTGTCGGTGGCCGGGTTGATGCCGATCATTGCGTCGCCGTTGCCGTACAGCAGGCCGTCGAGAATGCTCGCGGCAATACCGGAAGGCTCGTCAGTGGGGTGATTGGGTTGCAAACGAGTCGACAGGCGCCCGCGCAGGCCGAGCGTGCCGCGAAATTTCGTCACGACGCGGATTTTTTGTGCGACCAGCACCAGATCCTGCACGCGCATGATCTTCGACACTGCCGCGACCATTTCCGGCGTCAGCCCGGGGGCGAGGGCGCGCAGGCTGGTTTCATCGGCGGCGTCGCTGAGCAGCCAGTCGCGAAAACCACCGACGGTGAGATGGCTGACGACGGCGAAGGCCTGTTTGTCGTGGGTGTCGATGATCAGTCGGGTGACTTCATCGGACTCATAAGGAATCAGCGCTTCCTGTAGGAAATGCGTTAGCGGAATGTCAGCCAGTGCCATTTGCGCAGCCACGCGCTCGCCGTCATTGAGCGCGGCGACACCGGCGAGAAAGTCCCCGGAGCGCGCCGGGCTGGCCTTGGCCATCACATCCTTGAGGCTGTCGAAGCGAAAGGTCTGGGCGCCGACGGAATGGGCAAATGCGGCCATGGGGCGGTGTCCTCTTGATTCTGTGGATAACTCAGTTCCTTGTGGGAACGGACTCCGTGGTGAGGGGATTTATCCCCGATGGGGCGCGCAGCGGCCCCAAACCCTGAGATCGCGGAGTATCAGATACACAGCGATAAATGGGTTTACGACTGCTTCGCAGCCGATCGGGGATAAATCCCCTCGCCACAGGTTCATCCCCCGCACAAGGGAGGTGTATGCACTTCTATATAGCGGGCACCTGGTGAAAGGCCCGGTGCCGGTGCAACTAGATACCTTCGAGCATAGCGTCTGCCGGCGCTTCGGCGCGTTGCTTGGCGGTCAGCTGGAAATACAGATAACCGGCGGCCATGAAACCCATGAACACACAACCGATCAGCGTGTTGAACCACGCCATCGCCACCAGGCACACCACCGCCAGGAACAGCGCAATGGCGGGTACTACCGGGTAGCCCGGTGCGCGGAAAGTGCGTTCCAGGTTCGGCTCGGTTTTGCGCAGTTTGAACAGGCTGAGCATGCTGATGATGTACATCACGATCGCGCCGAACACCGACATGGTGATCATTGCAGCAGTCAGCGTCATGCCTTGCAGATTGACCAGACCGTCGCTGTAGATCGCCGCGATGCCGATCACGCCGCCGGCCAGAATCGCCCGGTGTGGCGTCTGAAAGCGCGAGAGTTTGGCCAGACCTTTCGGCAGATAACCGGCGCGGGCGAGGGCGAAGAACTGTCGCGAGTAGCCGAGAATGATGCCGTGGAAACTCGCCACCAGACCGAACAGGCCGATCCACACCAGCATGTGCATCCACGATGAGTTATTGCCAACCACGGCTTTCATTGCTTGCGGCAGTGGGTCGTTGATGTTCGACAGTTGACGCCAGTCGCCGACACCGCCGGCCATCACCATCACGCCGATGGCGAGGAACACCAGGGTCAGAATCCCGCTGACATAAGCCTTGGGAATCGTGCGTTTCGGGTCTTTGGCTTCTTCGGCGGCCATGGCCGCGCCTTCGATGGCGAGGAAGAACCAGATCGCGAACGGTATCGCCGCGAAGATCCCGGGGATCGAGCCCATGGTGAACTCGTTCGAACCCGACCAGCCGTTAAGCACGAAGTTACTGAAGCTGAAGCCCGGCGCGACCACGCCCATGAACACCAGCAATTCGGCGACCGCCAGTACGGTGACCACCAATTCAAAGGTTGCGGCAATGCTGACGCCAAGAATATTCAGGGTCATGAAGACGAAATACGCGCCAACCGCCGCGATCTTCGGATCAAGCTCCGGGTACTGCACATTCAGATAAGCGCCAATGGCCATGGCAATCGCCGGTGGCGCGAAGACGAACTCGATCAGCGTGGCGATACCGGCGATCAGTCCGCCCTTCTCGCCGAACGCACGACGGCTGTAGGCAAACGGCCCGCCAGCGTGTGGGATTGCGGTGGTCAGTTCGGTGAAACTGAAAATGAAGCAGGTGTACATCGTCGCGACCATCAGCGCCGTGACCAGAAAACCCAGAGTGCCCGCGGTGCCCCAGCCGTAACTCCAGCCGAAGTATTCGCCGGAAATCACCAGGCCGACGGCAATGCCCCAGAGGTGCAGGGTGCCGAGTGTGGGTTTGAGCTGTGTGGTGGAAGTCATAAGTCCTCGCTGTCTTTTTTATTGTTTGATCTGTTGGACTTTCGGGTGTCGCGGTTAGGTGGGTGGATGCTGTTCACGCAGCGGCAGTTGTCGAGCAAATCCTGAATGACGGGTACGCAAGGGCCGTGCCAGAGCGGCCAGGCCTTGGGTTGTGTCATTAAGGACGCCTTCGCGAGCAGGCTCGCTCCCACAGGGTTACTCGGTGCAAATGTGGGAGCGAGCCTGCTCGCGAAAGCGGTAGACAGGGCGACACCGAAACATCAGTGTCGCCCCTCAGGTTTTAGAAGAAGCCCAACGGATTGATGTCGTAGCTCACCAGCAGGTTCTTGGTCTGCTGATAATGATCGAGCATCATCTTGTGGGTTTCACGGCCGACGCCGGACTTTTTGTACCCGCCGAACGCGGCGTGCGCCGGGTACAGGTGGTAGCAGTTGGTCCACACACGACCGGCCTTGATGGCGCGGCCCATGCGGTAGGCGCGGTTGATGTCGCGGGTCCAAAGGCCGGCGCCGAGGCCGAACTCGGTGTCGTTGGCGATGGCCAGGGCTTCGGCTTCATCCTTGAAGGTGGTGATGCTCACCACCGGGCCAAAGATTTCTTCCTGGAACACGCGCATTTTGTTGGTGCCCTTGAGCAGGGTCGGCTGGATGTAATAGCCGGTCGACAGATTGCCCTCGAGTTTTTCCACTTTGCCGCCAGTCAGCAACTCGGCGCCTTCGCCCTTGGCGATTTCCAGATAGGAAAGAATCTTGTCGAACTGCTGTTCGGACGCCTGTGCGCCGACCATGGTGTCGGTGTCCAGCGGATCGCCACGTTTGATTTGCAGGACTTTCTTCATCACGACGGCCATGAACTCGTCGTAGATCGATTCCTGCACCAGTGCGCGGGAAGGGCAGGTGCAGACTTCGCCCTGGTTGAAGAACGCCAGGACCAGACCTTCAGCGGCTTTCTCAATGAACGTCGGCTCGGCCTGCATGATGTCTTCGAAGAAGATGTTCGGCGACTTGCCACCCAGCTCAACGGTGGACGGAATGATGTTTTCGGCGGCGCATTTCATGATGTGCGAGCCGACCGGGGTCGAGCCGGTGAAGGCGATCTTGGCGATGCGTTTGCTGGTCGCCAGTGCTTCGCCGGCTTCTTTGCCGAAGCCTTGCACGACGTTGAGTACGCCCGGCGGCAGCAGGTCGCCGATCAGCTCCATCAGCACGGTGATACCCAGCGGTGTCTGTTCGGCGGGCTTGAGTACTACGCAATTACCGGCGGCCAGCGCTGGCGCGAGTTTCCACGCGGCCATCAGGATCGGGAAGTTCCACGGGATGATCTGACCGACCACGCCCAGTGGTTCATGAATGTGATAAGCCACGGTGTTGCCGTCGATTTCGGCAGCGCTGCCTTCCTGGGCGCGCAGGCAGCCAGCGAAGTAGCGGAAATGGTCGGCGGCCAGCGGGATATCGGCGTTGAGGGTTTCACGGACGGCTTTGCCGTTGTCCCAGGTTTCGGTGATCGCCAGCAGTTCGAGGTTCTGTTCGATACGGTCGGCGATTTTCAGCAGGATCAGCGAGCGCGCCTGCACGGAGGTCGCGCCCCACGCATCGGCGGCGGCGTGGGCGGCGTCCAGTGCCTTGTCGATGTCTTCGGCAGTGGAGCGCGGGAATTCGGCAATTGGCTGGCCATTCACTGGCGAGGTATTGGTGAAGTACTGACCTTTGACAGGCGCGACGAACTCGCCGCCGATGTAGTTACCGTATTTACTCTTGAACGAGACTTTGGCGCCTTCAGTACCGGGGTGAGCGTAACGCATGATGATGTTCTCCTTGGCTTTGTACTTATTAGAGAAACGCGCAAGTGCGCTTGCTATAAGCGTAGAGCAAAGGTCGGGCCACTGCCGTGCAGGTCAGGTAAATCAAGGTCTTGCGTGGTTTTTGTCGGACGAGCGGATTGCGTCTGTGACGCTTTCGGTACAGGTGTCGTGACACTTTGTACCGTTTTCGGCACAGCCTGTGACCGGGCAGTCTTGCCAGCATTGCAATGCCGTAGCGGCTGGAGGATGCTGGGCGTCACCTCAAGCATTGGGCCGCCGAGCCTCGGGGAGAACAATAAGAAATGCACGACAACCATTTGAGTCGCCATGCCCAACAGGTTCTCACGGCCACACAGGGCAAATCGCACCTGCACGGGCCGGGAGCCGATCCATCGATTGCCCGCTCGTGGCTGCGCTGTCTTGAGGACTATCACCTCGATCCGGCCCTGAGCATGGCGCCCACCGTGCTCGAACACGGGCGCGTCCTCGAAAGCCGCGAGCGTCTGCAGCAGGTGTTGCAGATCGCCGGCAATGAAATGAGCAGCCTGCATCAACAACTCTCCGGCGCCGGCCACGCGGTTTTGCTGACGGATGCGCGTGGGGTGATCCTCAACTGCGTCACCGCACCTGCCGAACGCAAGATCTTCGAACGCGCCGGCCTCTGGCTCGGTGCCGACTGGAGCGAAGCCTGCGAAGGCACCAACGGCATCGGCACCTGCCTGGTCGAGCGTCAGGCCCTGACCATTCATCAAGATGAACACTTTCGCGGCCGTCACACCGGCCTGACCTGTTCGGCGAGTCCGGTGTTCGATCCGCATGGCGAACTGCTCGCGGTGCTCGACGTGTCGTCGGCGCGCCACGATGTTTCGCGACAGAGCCAGTTCCACACCATGGCATTGGTCAATCTGTCGGCGAAGATGATTGAGAGCTGCTACTTCCTGCGCTGTTTCGATAATCAATGGTTGCTGCGTTTTCACTTGCAGGCCGAATCGGTGGGCTTGTTCAGCGAAGGTTTGCTGGCGTTCGATGGAGAAGGGCGGATCAGTGCGGTCAACCAGAGTGCGCTGAATTTGCTTGGGCATATTCGCGGTGGTTTGCTGGGCAAACCGGTGGAGGCGTTTTTCGATAGTTCGCTGGATGAATTGCTCGGCCGCGCGAGTGCCAATGCCAGCGCCAGTTGGCCGTTGCGCACCCGCGATGGTCGACATCTGTTTGCCGTATTGCGCGGCGAGTCGCGCAAGCCGACGCCGATCATGCCCGTCAGGGTAGTGCCCGAGGCGCCACGTCTGTCGGGCATCTGCCTTGGTGATGCCGCGTTGCAGGCGGACTTCCGCAAAGCCCTGCGCGTGTTCGAACGCGATGTACCGCTGTTGATCAATGGCGAAACCGGCTCCGGCAAAGAGGCGCTCGCCAAAGCGGTGCATCAGGCCAGTCAACGCTCAAGCAAGGCCTTCGTCGCCCTCAACTGTGCGGCCATTCCCGAGAGCCTGATCGAGAGCGAGCTGTTCGGCTATCGCGGCGGCAGCTTCACCGGTGCACGCAAGGACGGCATGCGCGGCAAGTTGCAGCAGGCCGACGGCGGCACGTTGTTCCTCGATGAAATCGGCGACATGCCGCTGGCCTTGCAGACCCGATTACTGCGGGTGCTGGAGGATCGACAGGTGGTGCCGATCGGCGGCGAGCCGGAAGCGGTCAACGTGCGGATTATCAGTGCGACTCACCGCAATCTGCTGGAGCGGGTGGCGGACGGCAGTTTCCGCGAGGATTTGTATTACCGGCTCAATGGCCTGGAAGTGGCGTTGCCGGCGTTGCGCGAGCGCAGCGACAAATCACAGTTGCTGGACTTCTTGCTGGCCGAGGAGGCTGGCGGCGAAACGATTCTGCTCGCAGAGCCGGCGCGGCAGGCATTGCTGGCGTTCAACTGGCCGGGGAACGTGCGCCAGTTGCGCAATGTCCTGCGTACGCTGGCGGCGTTGTGTGATGAAGGGCGGATCGGGCTGGAGGATTTGCCGGCAATGATTAGGCAGTTGCGGCCGCCAGTGGTGGAAACCCCGACATCCGAACACCCGCTGGAAGATGCCGAGCGGTCGGCATTGCTGAGTGCCCTTGAGCAAACGCACTGGCATATGACGCACACGGCGCAACAGCTCGGCGTCAGCCGCAACACCCTCTACCGAAAACTGCGCAAGCATGGGATTGAGCGGCGGGTCAGTTAGAAGCCCCTCACCCTCACCCTAACCCGCTCCCAGAGGGAGAGGGGACTGACCGAGTTGTTCTCTCGCGCTACGCCGACCTGAGCTATCGAGGTGAACACAGGATTTGAGAGCAGCAAAGATCGGCTCCCTCTCCCTCGGGAGAGGGCTGGGGTGAGGGGTAGCAATCTGCAGCCATGTCGAGATTCATTGTCCAACCAATCCCGCCCCATCACCTAAAGAGTGCGATTTCCCCCTCCCTACGCTAACCTGCGGCCATGTTTTACGAGGTCGACTATGCACATTCATATTCTGGGTATCTGCGGGACTTTCATGGGCTCGATGGCCGTTCTGGCCAAAGAACTGGGCCATCACGTGACCGGCTCCGACGCCAACGTCTATCCGCCGATGAGCACACAGCTTGAGGCCCAAGGCATTCAGCTGACTCAGGGCTACGACCCGGCCCAGCTCGATCCGGCGCCGGATCTGGTGGTGATCGGCAACGCCATGTCCCGCGGCAATCCGGCGGTGGAATATGTGCTGAATAAAGGCCTGCCATACGTTTCCGGCCCACAGTGGCTGGCCGATCATGTGCTGCAAGGTCGCTGGGTATTGGCTGTCGCTGGCACCCACGGCAAAACCACCACCAGCAGCATGCTCGCCTGGGTGTTGGAACACGCCGGCATGAGCCCGGGTTTCCTGATCGGCGGCGTACCGCAGAATTTCTCGGTATCGGCACGTTTGGGTGGTACGCCGTTCTTTGTGATCGAAGCCGACGAATACGACAGCGCGTTCTTCGACAAGCGTTCGAAGTTCGTTCACTACCGCCCACGCACCGCGATCCTCAACAACCTTGAGTTCGATCACGCAGACATTTTCCCGGATCTGCCAGCGATCGAGCGGCAATTCCATCATCTGGTCCGTACGATCCCGAGCGAAGGCCTGGTGATTCACCCGACCACCGAGCCGGCCTTGCAGCGTGTGATCGAGATGGGCTGCTGGACCCCGGTGCAGACTACCGGCGTCGGCGGTCAGTGGCAGGTCAAATTGCTCAAAGACGACGGCTCGGCCTTCGAGGTGATGTTCGAAGGCGTGTCGCAAGGCACGGTCGAGTGGGAGCTGACCGGTCAGCACAACGTCGCCAACGCCTTGGCCGCGCTGGCGGCGGCGCGTCACGTCGGCGTTGTGCCGTCGATGGGCATCGCCGGGCTGAGTGCGTTCAAGAACGTCAAACGTCGCATGGAAAAAGTCGCCGAAGTACGCGGCATCACCATTTACGACGACTTCGCCCATCACCCGACGGCGATTGCCACCACGCTCGACGGCCTGCGCAAACGCATCGGCGATGCACCGCTGATCGCGATCATCGAGCCGCGCTCCAACTCGATGAAGCTCGGCGCGCACCGTGACGGTTTGCCGGAGAGTGTGAACGATGCCGATCAGGTGATCTGGTACGCACCGGCCAATCTTGGCTGGGATCTGGGCGCGACCGCTGCGCTGTGCAGCGTGCCGTCGATTGTCAGTGATTCGCTGGAAGGCATCATCGAACGTGTGAAGAGCCAGGCTCAGCCCGGCACCCACGTGGTGATCATGAGCAACGGCGGCTTCGGCGGCCTGCACGGCAAACTCGCCGAGGCGCTGCAATGAACACTCGTTTCGAGAGCAACGGCCCGGAACGCATCACGCTGGCGATGACCGGCGCTTCAGGCGCGCAGTACGGTTTGCGCCTGCTCGATTGTCTGGTGCGTGAAGATCGCGAGGTGCACTTCCTGATCTCCAAGGCAGCCCAATTGGTGATGGCCACCGAGACCGACGTCACGCTGCCGCCCAAGCCGCAGACGATGCAGGCCTTCCTCACCGAATACACCGGGGCTGCCGCCGGGCAGATCCGTGTTTACGGCAAGGAAGACTGGATGTCGCCGGTAGCCTCGGGCTCCGGTGCTCCCGCCGCGATGGTCGTGGTGCCGTGCTCGACGGGCACGTTGTCGGCGATTGCCACGGGCGCCTGCAACAACCTGATCGAACGTGCGGCAGACGTGACGTTGAAGGAGCGTCGCCAGTTGATTCTGGTGCCGCGTGAAGCGCCGTATTCGAGCATTCATCTGGAGCACATGCTCAAGCTGTCGAACATGGGCGTGACCATTCTTCCTGCGTCTCCGGGTTTTTATCACCAGCCGCAGACCATCGACGATCTGATCGATTTCGTCGTGGCACGGATTCTCAATCTGCTGGGGATACCTCAGGACATGCTGCCACGTTGGGGCGAGCATCATCTGAGCAGCGATGAATAAGCTGCTGGCGTCTCTGCTGGTGACAGTGCTGGCGCTGCATCTGACGGGGTGCGCCACCGCGCGAACGCTTGATGCGGCCAAGCCTGGGGCGCCGGTGGTGTATTCAGGGACGCGGCTGGATTTGTATGCAATGAATGGCGGGTGTTGCGCGATGGATCGGTTTGGCGCTGAGGCACCGAGCTATCCGGGGGTGGATCTGCCGGCGAGTGCGTTGCTCGATACGTTGTTGCTGCCGTTGTCTTTGCTGACCGTCATTGGCGTGGGGTTTCAGGCGACGGGCGGATTGTAGGGGGAGTGCTTTGCACTCCATTCGCGAGCAGGCTCGCTCCCACAGGTTTTGATGGCGCTCACAAATTCTGTACTCGCTGAAGATCCCTGTGGGAGCGGGCTTGCCCGCGAAGAGGTCAGCCCAGACACCATAAGACTATTTGCCGAGCTTCCTCAGATCATCCGACTCGATCACCCGCACACCATCCTGCTCTTCCAGCGCCAACCGCCACATCGCCCGCGCCAGTTGGCACGCCTCGATGCCACGGTATTTACCCGGAATCAACTTCGACAACGGCCCGGCCAACTGTTCGGCCAGACGTGGCTCAGTGCGTTCACCCAACAACAGCGATGGCCGGCAAATGGTCAACTGTGGCCAGTCTTGCGCGCGCAGGGCTTCTTCCATTTCACCCTTGACCCGATTGTAGAAAACCGATGATTTCGGATCGGCGCCAATGGCGCTGATCACGATCAGGTGTCGCGCGCCCATTTCCCGCGCACGCTTGGCGAAGGCCACGACCATGTCCAGATCGACCGCACGGAACGCCTGTTCCGAGCCAGCCTGCTTGATGGTTGTGCCGAGGCAGCAGTAAGCGATGTCGACGCGACCGCTGAGCTGCGGCAGAAAAACCTGCGGATCGCCGACCGGGTTTTCCAGGTGCGGATGTTCGGCCAATGGCCGACGCGAAGGGGCGAGCACGCGAGTAATTGTTGGCTCATTGAGCAAACGGTCGAGTAGATGTTCACCGGTCAATCCGGTGGCTCCGGCAAGCAATACGTGCTGAGGCGTCAAGTACATAGTGTCTCTCCCTTGATACTGTTCAGCTTAGTTGCTGTTTGTCGCTCCGTCGTTCAATGCAGCACTTTGCAACGCTTTTCTGGCTTGCTGTTTGCGCAGCAGTTGCCAGTGTGACAGCACGGTTTTCGGCGCCCAGATTTGCGGCTCCGAGGCTTCGAAATTGTCCGCCAGTTCTCGTTCGGCAACGGTGGCCTTGGCCAGTTTGAACGCTTGTTCGAGATCGTCGGTCTGGTTCAGCGCCTGGGCGAACAGCGCATCGCCGAAGTAGGTGAAGTTGGCCTCTTCGGAGCAGCCAAAGGACACTCGATCGGCCCGCGAGGCGGTCATGACCAGCGTGCGTTCGTCTTTGAGGGCCGGGATGAAACCGCCGGAATAGCATGAGGAAATCACGATGATCTTGTCGCGGTTTTTCAGCGGCGCGAGCACGGCGGCCAGTTCATCGGCGGGCAGGTCGGCCAGTTCCATGCGCGGCTGGTCGAGCACCAGTTCGTGTTCGGCGGTGCCGTGGCTGGTCAGGTAGATGAACAGCAAGTCTTCCGGGCCACTGCGCTCGGCCAGGGTTTGCGCGGCGCGGCGCAGGTTTTCGCGGGTGGCCATCGGCCGGTCGCCGAGGTGGTCGCGATGGTTGACCAGACGGATCTGGCCATAGGCGCCGAAACGTGTGCTGAGCATGTTGGCGACGTAATCGGACTCGCGCAGAAACACGCTCTGTTTGCCGTCACCACCGAGCGTCAGGGTGTACAACTCGACCGCAGGCGTCGAGGCCGGGATGGCGGCCAGTGCGTCGTCGAGCAGGCGACCCTGAGCGAGCAGGCCGAGTTCGAGGGTGTCGGGCAGCAACTTGCCGTCGGCATCGCGCACACGCTGGCCGTTGATCCAGGTGCCGCTGAGCACGCTGCCATCGGTCAGCACCAGGGTGCCACGTCCGGTGTAGCTGTCGCTGTCGAAGCCGCCGATGTAGAAGCTGCCGTCGGGCAGGTTCAAGCGGCCCTGACCGCTGAAGCGCCAGTCGCTGAACGAGCCGACGTAATGGCTGCCGTCGGCGCCGATCAGTTCACCCTTGCCGGTCAGCGCGCCTTCCTTGAACTGACCGAGCCAGACGTCGCCATCAGCGTTTTCGTAGCGGCCCTTGCCGTGCAATTGATTGTTCTTGAAACCACCGACATAGATGTCGCCGTCGGCGCTGTTGAACGTGCCGTTGCCTTCCAGTTGGCCATTGACGAAATGGCCAGTGAACGAGTTGCCGCTGGCGTCGCCGCGCTGGCCTTCGCCATTCGGTTTGCCGTGGGCGAACTGGCCTTGATAGGAGCTGCCGTCATCCATTTCCAGACGGCCGAGCCCGGAATATTGATCGGCCTTGAACTCGCCACGGTAGGTCATGGCGTTTTCCTTGAGGGTGCCTTCGCCATCGCGTCGACCGAGTTTGAACCCGCCGGTGTAACTGCTGGCGTTGGTGGTCAGGCTGCCTTGCCCGTCGAACAGCCCTTGCTGGAACTGGCCGCGATAGACCTCGCCATTACTGCCGTGCCATTCGCCCTGACCATGCCACTGGCCCTTGTCGAACTGCCCGGCATACCAACTGCCATTAGGGTAGTCGACGCGCCCCTGACCCTGCAGCAAGCCATCGACCAACTCGCCACGATAGCGTCCGCCGTCCGGCAGGCGCGCATCCGGCGGCAACAGCGATTCGCCGTCGCCACAAGCGGCAAGCATCAGGGTCAAGGCAAGGGGGGCAAGAGAAGCGAGTGGGCGCATAGCGGGATCCGGGCAATTAGGCGACCGAGTATGCCGCAGCTATGTGACCTTATACAGCCGCCGGAAGGAAGCGGATGCGAAACAGCGTGCGCTGTTTCGCATCCCGGCGCTTAAACGAAGCAGAGCGACAGCGGTTCGGCGATATAGGCCGGTTTGTCCGAGCCTTCTATCTCCAGTGTCGCGGTGGCTTTGAGCAGCCACTGGCCAGGTTTTTTCTCGGTCACTTCGCCCAGATCGACCTTCAGGCGAACTTTGGAATTGACCTTCACCGGCTGAATGAAACGCACGCTGTCCAGGCCGTAATTGACCACCATCTTCACGCCTTGCGGCAGCACGAGGATGTCCTCCATCAATTTCGGGATCAGCGACAACGACAGGAAACCGTGGGCAATGGTGCTGCCGAATGGTGTTTGCGCGGCTTTGACCGGGTCGACGTGAATGAACTGATAATCACCGGTGGCTTCGGCGAACAGGTTGATGCGTTCCTGATCGATGGTGAGCCATTCGGAACGTCCGAGTTCCTTGCCGACATAATCTTTGAGCTCTGCAACTGGAACATAGGGCATTGAGACTCTCCTTGGGTTCATCGGTTTTATAGTTTTTCAGGTGGGGGATTTGACCGCCCTGCGAACCACTGTAGATCATCATGGCGATTTGCTCAGGTCAACCGACCATGCTTTTGGCGAATGCCGATCCATAGCGCAGGCGTGCTTATAATGCCGGGCGCTTTCTGTCGGAGATGTCAGATGTTGTTACGTGGCCTGACCCTGCTGGTGCTGTTCCAATTACTCGGCACGGCACTCAATCATTTGCTGTTGCCGGTACTGCCGGGGCCGATCATCGGCCTGCTGTTGCTGCTGATATTCCTGATCATTCGCGGTGAAGTCGGCGAGCCGCTGAACCTTGCCGCCAGCAGTTTGCTGCGTTATCTGCCGCTGCTGCTGGTGCCGCCCGCGGTGGGTGTGATGGTGTATGCCGCGGACATTGCCGCCGACTTCTGGGCGATTGTCGGTGCACTGGTGGTGTCGCTGATCCTGTCGATGGCCTTCGCCGGGGTGCTGATGCAGCGTCTGGTCAAACGTCACGCGCGACATTCGGAGGAGTCCTGATGCTCTTCGATTGGCACGGCGCCTGGGCGTCGGTGATTCACCATCCACTGTTCGGCATCGGCATCACCCTCGGTGCTTATCAACTGGTGCTGGCGGCGTTCGAGAAAACCCGCTGGATCTTTCTGCAACCGGTGCTGGTCTCCATGCTGTTGGTGATTGGTGTGCTGGTGGGCTGTGGCCTGACCTATGCCGAATACCGCAAGAGCACCGAGATTCTGAGCATTCTGCTTGGACCGGCGACCGTCGCGCTGGCAGTGCCGCTTTATCTCAACCTGCGGCGTATCCGCCAATTGTTCTGGCCGATTTTTACTACGCTGGTGATAGGCGGGGTGGTCGCCACGGGCATGGGCGTGGCGCTGGGCTGGTGGTTCGGTGCCGAGCACATGATTCTGATGACCATGGCGCCGAAGTCGGTGACGTCACCGATTGCGATGTTGGTGGCCGAGCAGATCGGTGGCGTTGCGGCGCTGGCAGCGGTGTTCGTGCTGATCACCGGGGTGATCGGCGCGATCTTCGGCCCGGCGCTGTTGAACCGTCTCGGCGTACACAGCCCCGAGGCGCGCGGCATGGCGCTGGGCATGACCGCGCACGCGGTCGGCACGGCGGTGGCGATGCAGGAAAGTGAGGAGTGCGGCGCCTTCGCGGCACTGGCGATGAGTCTGATGGGCGTGGCCACGGCGGTGTTCCTGCCGTTGGCGGTGTCGATGGTGGTGTAAGGAAATGTCTATGAGTCTGCCGCTTTTCCCGCTGAACACAGTGCTGTTTCCCGGCTGCAACCTCGACTTGCAGATCTTCGAAGCGCGCTATCTGGACATGATCGGCCGCTGCATGAAACAGGGCGGCGGCTTTGGCGTGGTGTGCATCCTCGATGGCCATGAAGTCGGCGTCGCACCGCAAGGTTTTGCCCTGGTCGGGTGCGAGGCGCGCATCACTGACTTTCAGCAGCAGGACAACGGTCTGCTGGGGATTCGCGTGCAGGGCGGTCGCCGCTTCCACGTGCTGCGCACTGAAGTGCAACGCGACCAGTTGATCCTCGCCGACGTCGAGTGGCTGGACGATGAGCCCGAGCAACCGTTGCAGGACGAAGACGCCGACCTGGTGGCGTTGCTCAAGGCGCTGGCGGAGCACCCGATGGTCGAAGCATTGAGCATGGGCAGCGAAGCGGTGGGCCAGCAATCCCTGGCAAACCAATTGGCTTATCTGTTGCCCTTTGCTGAAGAAGACAAGATCGACCTGTTGCAACTGGATGACCCGCAGCAACGGCTGGATGCGATTCAGGCCTTGCTCGATGAATTACAGGGTGAACTGTTCGCCTAGTTGTACTTTGAATCAACTCATGGCGCCTGCCAGCATTGTTTTGGTTTTTTCTTTGGCATAACTTCAAGTTGCCCGCAGGACGCGGGTGATCTGGTTAATAATAAGGAAAAATCATGACTGTTTATGAAGATGAGTGGGCGTTCTGGGACGATATTGCCGGTAGGTATATTTTTAAACATGCCGGCAGCGACCATAACGTTAATCACGTTATAGAAGCGGCGGCGGTCTACGCCGATTTGATGGTCATTGAGCGTCGTAAACGCAAGGCCGCCAGAATTCCTCTCAACGATATTCCTCGTGTTTCCGCTACGGCAGAGTCTTTCGCTCCGATGGCTGTGGCCTGAATTTTCTTGTCTTGCAGAAGGATCAGTTGCTGCGGATGGCTAAGCAGCAAGACTTCTGCGTGGAGGTGGTTTTATGTCTACGAATAAAAGAGACAACACTGCATTTACCGCAAATCTCTACGTTAACGGATTGCCAGTGGTGCTTAATCAGCAACGCTTGAAACAGCGTTTACGCGACTCGCGGATAACCCAACGTGAGAAGCTGGATACTGAAGTGGCGCTGGCGGACCTGCGCGAATCGAGTTTTATCACCCTCGCCGACCATGAGGATGACAAACCGCTGCTGCTGAAATTCACGCCACAGGGCGACAGCTACACGATCCATATTGTGCTGCGCGGTGTGAATGATGGCGCACGTCTGGTGATAGAGAGTCATACGCACAATCTGCTGGTCAGTCAGAACGAACGGAGTGAGTTTTTTTTCATCAGTAAGACGGGGTTGATGCGAGCCAGACTGAGTGATCTTGAAAACGGCCCGACTTATATCGGGCTGGCGAGTGAGTCGAATAAAAAGCCGTTATATCGCGACACGGTTAATAGAATGGATATTTTTAAAAGTGTGGATCCCAATGTGACGGGGCATATTGCCTATAACAATAAGCCGGTGGTTTTTGTGTTCAAGCTTATTGATAAACTCCCGGCTGAGTCTTGATGAAGCACGCCATTCACTTGTGCAATGAATGGCGTATTTCACCCGTTCAAATTATTTTGCGAATCAGGTTCTGTAATGTTCAGGAACGGGCCACACAATGTCATTGGCAAATGTACCGTTACCTTTCGGCAAGTTGAGTATCTTTCCGCCTGCCTCGGCCACTCGATTGATCAGTGCATCGTAAGGGGTGTAGCCCACGCGATACTCAGCGTCGGCGTCTGCGCCTGCCCACGTTGCACTCTCGATTTCCTCGGCGTCTTCGCCCGCTTGCCGAAAGATGTCTTCAACCCGCGCTGCCCGCTTCAAGTCCGAGTGCACCAGCCAGATCCTGTCGGCGCTGATGCCCCGCGTAGGCATTGATATCCGGCCTTCGAGTGTATCGCCGTCAAAATCCGTGTTGTTCAGATAAATGTTTTCCACCCGGGGTACGACCTCGACGCCACGGGTGTCGATGACATAAAGGAAGCCGAGTTTTTGCTTGCGTCGCAGCAGTGGGTAGTCACGCGAGTCGTCCATTTCAAACGATGTATCAGATTCCCCGTCTGTGCTGTGTCGATTTCCGGTTGACGAATCACTGTCACTGAAATGCCCCGGATAGCGATTGGCCTGGCTGTTGTAATGCCGAGGGTTGGAGTAGTAATCAAAACTCAGGTAGGTCAATGCATTGGCCAGTCCAAATGTCGCGCTCAAGGCCCGTTTGGTGGTCGTGTCGGAGGGATTGCCACGCAGTTTTATCAGCCGTTTGTCGCGCGCCAGTTCGAAAGGCGTGCGCAGATCCGCGCGAAACATCCCCGGGATGTCAGTCCGATACAGCGAGTTGTGCACATTACGTTTGTAACCTGCATGCTCCAGATAGCTTTGCAGAAACTGACGGTCGTAGCGTTGGTCAACGTCGGGTAAAGAGTCGTCGGTATATTCGCCTTCGTTTCTCAATCTGAGAACGTACGGATCCAGTTCTTCGGCAATCTGCCTGAATCGCTGATCGTCATTGCTCTGGGTCAATTGCTTGTGCTGTTCGGCCCACTGTGGAAACACGCCGCGTTCCATGTCCTTTCGCAGACGATTCTGTTGGGCGATGCTCAAGTTGTAGGCGCGCAGGATATCTGTGCGTTCGGCCAGGGATTTCTGCGGATGTACCCATCGCAATGAGTCGGTGAGGTATTTGTGGATGTCCGGTTCTTCGGCGCGTCTAGCCCAGTCAGGTGCCCGCCCCAGCGCTTCTGCCTCGCTTCGAAAAACCAGGGCTTCTGCCTCCCGCAAGCGGTACACGCTCCAGATTTCGCCATCGCTCCAATGTGCAAGTTTCACAGGAACTGAGGTATCTCCCCGAGCTCTAAGTGGGTCGACTCGGATCAACTTGCCATCTTCATCCTTGAAGGCGAAGCCGATATCTCTGTGAGTCACTTTGGACTCGTAATAAGAGCCATCGCCCATTTCGAACCGATTAGTAATTTCTTTGTGTACGGCGTAGTAGCCTCGGGAATCCGCAGCATAAGACGAGGTGTGCAGTAGAAGCTCGTAATGCTCGATCGGCTTTCGCAAACTCCATGTGCTGGTGTTGGCGATTCGATAAAGCGGTGGTCCGGAGGGATTGCGTTCGGAAGGCAGCTTTGCCCGCCAGGCTTTCATGGCGTCATCGAACGCCACCATCACGGTCTGAGTGTTGTTTTCTGCATGATCGCCAGCCACCTCCGCGAACTGCCTGCCTTTGTAGGACTTCAGTCCGGCTGCGTCGGGCGCGGATAATTCGCGTGCAGGTTTTTGTACGTAGGATTGCAGGGGAGAAACCGGGGCGGTATGCGCCACCGCGGCGATGTCCGATAGCGGCGTGACCGATACCGTCAAGGCAGGCTCCGTGTGCACTGTTCTTCCTGATGTACCTTCCAGTCCGCCCTCTGATGAAAGCGGGTTCGACCCACTGGGTCTGTTGCGACCGGGCAAATTCAGATCCAGGTGTTCCAGCCCGCTGTCAGGTGTGATGGGGCGGGATGTCGAAGGCGTGGATGTATCGACTTCAGGCGTTAATCGAGGGACTTTCGGTTTGTTGCGCATTGAAATATGACTCCATGTCGATGAGTCAGCCGATCCAATGGCTGACTGAAGTTTCCCGATGTGGTGATAGACATCACATCGGGCGTTTCACATTAAGCAGCTCGTGGAATGATCAAGAAGCCGTTGCCGGCTCGATGTTCAGAGACCGGCGTGCGCCTGTCGGCGGTGTTGTACGGTCAGGTTCGGTAGTGCTCAGGCACTGGCCAGATGATGTCGTCAGCGAAGGTGAGTTCACCTTTCGGCAGTTCAAGCACTACGCCGCCAGAACTGGCGATTTCGTCGATGAGTCCGTCGCAGAGGGATCTCCGGTGATGGTTGTCGAAGTCGGTGCCCGCCCAAATGCTCTTCTCGTAATATTTGAGCTTGTTGTTGGTCTCCGCCATTGCGTAAATATCGTCCACTCGGGCTGCCCGTCCGAGGTCCGATCGCACCAGCCAGATTCTTTCAGCACTGACGCCCCGAGTGGGCATTGATATATGCCCTTCCAGTTCGTCGAACATGAATCTGGCTTTGTTGTTGAGGGCTATTTCCTCGTGCCCCGGGACGACTTCGACGCCACGTGTGTCGATGGCATAAACAAACGAGGTGGTCTGTTTGCGGCGCATGGAGGTGTAGTTTCGCGTGTCATCGAAGACGAACGAACTGTCAGAGTCGGATTCGTCACCAGCACGTATTTCATTGGAAACGGTGCTGTCATCAGAGTCGTAGCCACCGCCCCAGTCGCGGCCTTGCGAGACGTTGTCGTCTGAGTCGGACTCATCGCTCGCAAGCCTTTTTTTCGCCCGTGCGTCCGGATTGATGCCGGGGTGAAGGTTGGCCTGCGAGTTGTAGTGCAGCTCGTGAAAGAAGCCACCATTCGTGGCGGCGTAACGCGTGGCGTTGTTCAGGCCGAAGGTCGCGCTGAACGCCCGTTTGCTGGTCGTGCCGCTCGGGTTGCCCTTGCGATGAATCATGCGCCTGTCCCTGGACAGTTCGAACGGTGTTCGCGTTTCACCTCTGAACATGGCCGGTATATCGGTACGGTAGAGCACGTCGTACGTGTTGCGCAGGTAGCCGAGGCGGGCCGTATAGTCGGCAAGAAAGTTCTTGCTATAGCGATAAGTCGGGTCGCCATGGGCGAACTTGCTACCCAGGGTCCGCAGCTTCTGCACGTGATGTTCAAGTTCTTCGGCGATCAGTTTGAAGCGCTGATCATCGTCCTTGTTCATGGTCATGCGTTTATGTTCTTCGGCCCATGCGGGCATCTGGCCGCCTTCGAGCTCGGTGCGCAGGCGCTTCAATTGCGACGCCGTCAGGTTGTAGCTGCGCAGTAGAAGACGACGCTCCTTGAGGGGCATTGTCGGGTGGATCCACCTCAATGACTCTGTCACCTGTTCATGATCACGGTGGTGCTGGATGCGCGTGACCCAGGACGGCGGGTTGCCGGATGTATCGGCCTCGGCACGGAATTCCAGCAGTTGGGCGTCGGTCAGGTTGTACATTTGCCGGAGATCGCCATCCGTCCAATGCGCCAGTTTTACCGGCGGCGGGATGGTGTCTCGGGGCTGGGACAGGTCAACTTCCACCCAGCGATGGTTATGGTCACGGTAGGCATGGGCGACAATGGGTGCGTCGCTGGCGGCGCCGGCATTGCGCACTTCGTGGAAACCGTTGGCACTCGCAGATTCGGAAAACGTATGGCGTTCGCTGTCTAGAAAGGTCAGATGACGGCCTTCCTTCCACAGGTTGTTTTTGATGGAACGGTAAATCGCCGGGCCCGACTCTAGTTCCGTTAACTTCTTCAATCGGTACGTATTGATGCTTTCGTCAAACTGGACGAATGCATGATGCGTTTTACCTTCAACTTCTACATCCGCGAAGTAACTCCCGCCGTATTCTTTCACCCCGGCCGCGTTAGGTTCTATCGTCCTGTTCCAATAAGGCAGAGAGAATGTGTAATCCATTAATGATGGTGTACCGGGCGTGCGGATGGTCGGATTACTGGTCGTCGGCAAATCGTGCACGGTCACGGAAGGTGTTAGTTGCAGATCAGCAGGGGAAGGCCCGGTAGACGGCGCGTCCCAAGGGTTCGTGGAGTCCAGTCCCTGCTGCCAATTCGCGAAATCCCTGAATGGATCAAAGCCCGGGTCACCGAGACGCGGTCGTTTGGTGGAACTGCCTGGCAGTTCAGGCGCGAGAGGCGAGCGTGGTCGAGGTGTTTGCCGCATGAAAGTTGTACTCCATGTTCAATGAGCCAGCCGATCCGTCGACTGGCTCTGGTAAACCCGGTTCGACGCAGAGGGCGAACCGGGCACAAACCAGCAGGTAAAGCGTCAGGCGGTTTGGCTCGCCTCGATGAATAGGTCCTGCTCTTTGATGCGCACGGTTGGATCGCTATCGATGCTCCAGTAGTTGTCCACCGAGTCGTAGTAAACCGTTCCGGCCATGCGTGGGGTAAAACCGATGTTCTTGACGGTAATTTTTGTCGCCAACTCGTTCTTTTCACGTTGCAGGCGAATATCGGCCAGCAACGCGTCGACGTCTGCGTAGCCCTGCGCGTCGATCACATAGAGTTGCAGCACTTCAAACAGCAACTCGACCGAATAAATATTGCCGGACGATGTCGCCACGCTGATCGATTCCACCGGACCTGCATGATCGACACTTGGCAGTTGAACGACGGCGCTGCCGATTTGCAGATGGTGGGCGTCCAGCCGGATATCGGCGCGGGTAATTGTTTCAGTCATTTTCGTGGTGAAAATGGTCCATGACGACGCGTCGGACATTTGCGCGATGGCTCCCGGAGTGGACAGGCTGAACGTGCTGTTGCTGACCGGATAGACATCGTAGGAAGAGGCCTGGCCGTGCAACACGTAAGTGCCATTGTGCGGCGGCGGTGGAAAGTTGATGGCCTGGGGTTTGACGCCCAGTTGCACGGGCTTTATGGGGCCAGGCCTGACGAACGGGTATTTGCCTTGCCTTGGTTGCAGGCATTCGCGGGCGGTCAGGGTTTTGCTGCCCGGAGCGTCGGCGTCTTCGCGGTAAGGCACGCGCGGCGCGGCGATGTTGTACGAGGTGCCATCGCGCATGATCAAGACGATCGGGTGCCTGACTTGCACGAGGGTGGTCTTGATGTTGTTGAAGCCGGTCTGACCATCGCGTTCTTTTCTGGCCTTGATCACGCCGGTGAAATTAAGCGTCTTCGATGGCAGAAGCAGCCATAGGTTGAACTGTTCGTACTGCAAATAGCGGACGCCCGCCGCATTGCTGCTGACGGAGACGTCGTAGCTGACCCTGATATCGAGAATTTCTCTCGCGTCGTAGTCCAGATGCAGGGTTCGCGCGGCTACGGGCGTGTTGGCAGGGGCGAAAATCTTCAGGCGCGATCCGCTGCGCGAAACAAAGTGATGCGTGGCCGGTTGAGTAAAGATGTCCACCGTGCCGCTGTTGGCGATGTGCGGCGCCGGCGGGCGTTGACCAATGACCAGCACCCGGCAATCGACGTCATGTGCCAAGGCATCTGCCAGTTCCAGCGCCAAGACCGGTTCCAGTTCGTAACGGTCCTGGGTCTTGAACAGCAGTCGGCTGTTTTTTATCACGCGTTTGTCGTCGATCTGTTGATAAACGCCCTCGACGGTCAACACATGGTCGGGCTCTTCGCCGTCTACGCCTTTGAGGCTGGTGACGACCAGGGAGGTGCCAATGACCTGCCAGCGCTGAATTCGCGCCAGTGGCCAGGCAAATTCGATGATGCTCGTTTCTTCCCCGTCTTCGATGATCACGGGGCGGGCTGCGGTGTCGGCAATGAAGTAGCGATCAATGCCGGCGCCGCCGCCCACCCGACAGTCCGTGCCACGGATGATCAGCGTATCGTCACCGGCGCCGGCCGTGACATGGTCGTTGCCGTTGGCCGAGATCTGATTGGCTTCGTCGCTGCCGGTGATTCGATTCGAACCATTGCGCAGGGTCGAAACGTTTTCGATGGATTGGATCTGCGCGACTTCGACCGCCGCGACAGTGGCATCGTGACTGCGCAGCGCGATCTTGCCGGTCTGCAGGTTTACGTCGTAACCCACATGACGGGTATCGCTGGTCGGGCGCGAGCCTTCGAAGGTCAGTGTGTCGTTGCCGGCACCTGCGTCGAGGACGCTGCCTTTTACCGGTTGCTCGACTCGATCGAATTCCTGGCGGGTGGCCTCGAAATAAAACACGTCATTCTTGTCGCCGCCGGTCAGCACTTTCTCGCCTTCGGCATAGCTGAAAATATTCGGCCGGGCCTGTACGCCGACCACCTGATCATTGCCACCACCCAGTCGCCACAAAATCGCCTTGTCGTCCCCGGGTGTGCCGGTGATCACGCCTTTGAGGCCGGCCGGCAGCCCGTTGCGGGCGTCGATGCGGTCGTCGGCGGCAATGACGGTAGGCAGCTTGTCCGATGTATAGGGTTTTTCGCCCAGCGATTCGTCCCACTGGTAACGCCAGATTTTTACCGGTTCGAGCACCACTCGGTAGCTGCCGTTGACGACATGTTCCACGTAGTTCTTATAGGCGCCTTCAAGCAATTGCTGGGTAGAGCTCTGCAGTTGTTTGTCGTAGTGAGCGGAGAACTGCGCGATTTTGAAGCGATCAATGACGTCTTCATCCAGCTCCTGCCGGGTGAAGGCGAACCAGCCGGAGCGCAAACGTTCGTGGGCGGTCAATTCGATGTAGTCATCGATGTCGTCGACCACCCTGACCGCCCGATAAATTTCTGCGGTGAGGATGAGCACAACCGCCGCGAGGATGCCCAAGGGGCCGGCGATGGCGCCAAAAC
Source organism: Pseudomonas sp. NPDC087598 (assembly GCF_044743525.1). Taxonomy (NCBI): domain Bacteria; kingdom Pseudomonadati; phylum Pseudomonadota; class Gammaproteobacteria; order Pseudomonadales; family Pseudomonadaceae; genus Pseudomonas; species Pseudomonas sp. NPDC087598. The sequence continues at coordinate 97,586 of NZ_JBIUWQ010000015.1, forward strand.
CGGCCACGGCGGCGATGCCAAGCGCAATGCTGATCACCGCACCTGCCACCGCCAAACCGCCGGCGACATAATGATCCTGGCTTTCCTTGCCTGAAGTGGCGGCGGCTGCATTGAACGATTTGATCGCACTGACAATGTCGAACGGCAATGTGATCAGGCTGGCGATAAGCCCGGCGCCCCGTGAAAGGTATTTTCCCACGGAGGTGGCGGGGAACTGCCCGAACACTTTCGAGCCATTCTGGAGCATCGCTTCTCCGGTTTTGCTCAGACCACGCTCAATGATCAAAGACCCGAGTTCAGCAGAGATCGCGCCACCATTGAACGCCGCTTCACCCCAATCCCCGACCTTGATGGCATCGACCAGGCCCATGTAACCGCTGTAGATGCCATAAGCCTGCAAGCCCACGCCGGCGCCGCTGGTGAGGTAGGTTTTGCCTTTGTGCACCCAGGGTGGCAAATAGTCGAGCACATCGACACGATGGATATCTATTTTCTGCGCGGCATTGCTCAGCTTGTTCAGACGATCGACCTGGCTGCCGGGCGTGACAGGCTCGGCGCTGACCATCAGTGCTGGCGCATCGACCGAGCGCAGTGTGGAAATCTCGAACATCAGCGTCGCCACGGTCTCGCTCGCGGCGACGTCTGTGGCGACGATTCGAGCGACGACTTTGGCCGGGTCGAAGCTCATCGAGTCGAGAAAGCCCTGATCGGCCACTTTCAGATTGATGTTGTCCGGGTTGAGGTGTTGCCCGTCGATTCTCGCCCCGAGCAAATCAAGCTCGACCCGGGATACTGTGAATTCGCCTATGCGCAGTGGGCCATGGCGTTTGTCGAGGGACTTGAGCGTCGGTGCCGGGGACTGGTCAGGCTTGGCAGCCGATTCAGGCACAACGGCAGATAACTGCAGATGCCCGGCCGATGGTGCGTGGGTATTGGCCGAAGAGTCGATATCCGATATCTGCAGTGTGCGAAAAGTTACCAGTTCGACAGCGGGTTGAATAAGTTTTGACATTGTTTAAATCCTTTATAAGTAGCCGCGATGCGGCGCCGGTTTCCATACCGGAGGGCGAACGAAAGGGCTCCCGTAGAGTCGTGCGAGAGTTGCAGTCATGGTTGTTGGTGCTTCTACGAATTACCGATCGTAAACTTGTTGCGAATTAATGGTTTTAGACGAGAGTGTGTCGTTGCTTATGTTTCAGGCCAGGCTATGTCATCGGCATATTCATTTTTATTTCCCGACAACAACAATATCGATTTGCCACTCGCCGCGACTTCATCAATCAACTGGTCGTATTCGTATTTGTTGGCTCGTCCCGCATGGGTGGCCGCTTCAATAAATTCGGCACGGTCTCCGGCCTGTTCGGTGATGTCGTGGACTTTTGCGCCTTTGGTCAGGGTTGAGTTCAACAACCAGATCCGTTCGGCTGGCAGTCCTGCCCGGCTGACCGAAATCAGACCTTCATAGTCGTCGTCGGGAAACCAGGTTTGCGGCTGCTCGCGGGCTGCTGAATTGAACATGTGGTTCTCTTCATGCGGCACGACTTCCAGGGTGCGGGTGTCCAGCGCATAAATGAACATTTCGGTCTGCCGTTCGCGGATCTTCACGTAGTTGCGTTCGTTATCCAGAGAGACTGGATCGTCGGCGTCCGACCAGCTGGAAGATGAGCTGCTGTCACTGTCACTGGAGTCACTCGAACTGCTGTCCGAAGCCGCCTCGGCAGCACTTCTGCCGGGGTACTTGTTGGTCTGTGTGTTGTACAGGAGGTATTCGGGATCTGGCGCGCGGCCATATTCCAGGCCTTCCTTCAGGCTGAAGGTGGCGCTGATCGGTTTGTGGGTCGCCGCACCCGGTTTGTGCGCATAACGGGGAAGCATTGAATCATCATTCGCCAGTTCAAACGGCGTCCGATCGTCGCCCCTGAACAGGGCTGGTACGTCGGTCCGATACAGGCAATCATGCTTGTTGCGCCGATAGCCCAACTTGGCCAGTAATGCTTCACGCAGCGGTGTGGTCAGGCTGGTTTCCGGGTGATACCAGTCATGCCTGGCGCCGCGTTTGAGATTGAGTTCGTTGCTCAGGTCCTGGCTCAACCGGGTGAGAGTCTGCGGATCACTGAAGTCTGCCGTCAGTTGCTTGTGCGTTTCGGCCCACTGCGGAATTTTCAGCTCGGTCTTCATTTCTTGGCGCAAACGCAGCAATTGGCTCGGTAACAGGTTATAGGACTGCAACAACGCTTCGCGTCCGTCCGGGCTGAGCGTCGGATGCAGCCAGCGCAGACTGTCGCGCAGCAGGTCTGCAAATGGATTGGCCATGGCATTCGCTTCGGCCCACTGTGGAGGCTTGCCGAGTGTTTGTGCTTCTACCCGGAACCGCCCGATGTCGGCACCTTGAATGGCGTACACCTCCCAGATTTCCTGGTCGGTCCAGTGTTTGAGATGCGTGGGCTGCGCACTGAAGCCAGCGCTTGGCGGATCGACCTCGATCCAGTTGCCGTGGCGATCCATGAAGGCAAAGCGCGTGCCGGTCTCCACTGAACCCAATGCCGGCTTGAGGTGGTAATAACCTTGCCCGTCGGGCGAGTGTGCCGATGCCCTGTAGTGGCTCTGGTTGAGAATGATGTGGGGTTTGGAGGCGCGAGGCTGTTTGGCCGCGCTGTCGGTTTGCGCGTCCGCGCCCGGGCCCGGTCTTTTTGTTGGTGTGTTGTTTGTCGTGTGGGGCTCTGGGCTGACGGCGGGGTTCTCACTGGTTTGGCTGGCGAGGCGCCAGGTCGGGCGTCCGGGGTTTTTTACCAGCAGTGGGCCGGATGCATCGCGCTCCGTCAGCAGCTTGACCTGACAGCTGCCGAGTGTTGCATCGAATTCGACATGTGCCGTATGCAGTGCGCCTTGATGCTCGATGTCGACGAATCGGCGTCCGACAACAAGGCGAAAACCCGCTGCATCGGCGTCTTGCAGACCGCGCAGGAAGTCGGGCCTGAGCCAGTATTGGTTGAACGGATTGTCTGCTGCCTGCGCGGTAATGCGGTTGCCCGGCAATGCGCTGATGACCACAGCAGGCGTGTGCGCCGTCTCCCTGCTTGAGTGGGGCAGGGGGATTTCAGTGGCGATATTGTGGGGCCAGGTGTCGAGCGGCCTTGCGAAGGGCGATGAAGGCGCTGGGTTGATGTCGGGTTGTCGAGTCGTGGATGGATTGTTTTCTGTCTTGTTCGGAGTTGTGGCGGGCGGTTTTCTGGGTATCTTTGGGCTCATTGAAACTCCGTGGTAGTTGCACTTGTATTAAGTTGGCTGTTGCTGGGTATGTATTGGAAGAGTATTTTTTTGGCGTGCGCTCAAGTACAAGGCCAAACCTGCAAGAGTGATTTTTTTATCGGAATCGGGGTGAGCGCGGGGCTTAATCTAAATGATTTTGCCGAGGGCGTGAGAGGAGAAGTGCGAGGCTTTTATCTTGAATGTGTAACTTCAGTTTTTTATTTTCGATAAAACCAACGCTTGTAGGAAGTTGGCTGGGAAAGTTCTGTGGCGGGGATAAGAAGTTGGCCTCACTCTCGTCGGAATATTCCTCGGAGAGTGGGCGGTGGAGGTGCGTGAAGCTGTGTCGCGATCAGTAGGCGTAGCGCAACAGCGTATGAGGCAAATGGCGCAGGACGAAAAAGCTGAACAACGCCATCATTGCCGGCAGGATCAGCCACCAGACCTTGAACGGCATGGTATTGAGCGGCGATTGCCGTTGGTTCAGCCACAGGCTCGCCGCGCACACGCAAGCGGCGAGCATGGCGCCGGCGAGAATGTCTGTCGGCCAGTGGGCGCCGAGATAGACGCGCGACAGCGCAATCGCCATGGCCGGTATGCAGCCGATCAACAGCCACGTCAGGCGCATGCGTGGCGGTTGTCCGCGCCCGGCAAGGACAGCCAGAGTCAGGAACAGCGCGAACGAGCCGGAGGCGTGGCCGCTGGGCATGCTGTAACTGGTGATCGGATCGGTCAGCACTTCCGGGCGGACCCGGGCGAAAAACTGTTTGGTGGCGGTGTTGGCCAGTGCGGTGACGAGGAGGGTGCTGCCAGCGAAAATGGCCTGGCGCCACTGCCGGCATACGAGCAACAGGCCGGTCAGCAAGATGCTGAACAGCAACATGTTGCGGAACTCACCGATCAGCGTAAGCGTGACGGCGATTTCATCCAGCACCGGTTGGCGATGCTCCTGCACCAGGGTCATCACGCCTTGATCCAGCGCGGTCAGGTACGGATAGCCGATGAACAGGCCGATCAGAATCAGCAGGCTCATGCTGCTGATCCAGATAGTCGCACGGCGGTGACGTCGCAGGCTGCTGTTCACACTGAGGCCGACCATGACGGCAATGCTGGCGGCGACGATGCCCGCCTCAAGCCAGAAACCTTTCGGCAATGGCAGGCGGAAGGCAGCGCCAGTGGCCCAACCCGGCAGCAGATAGGCCAGGCTCCAGCCGGCGGCGGCCAGCAGGCTGACGGCGGCGAAGCGCGGGAAAGGCATGTCGCACATCCCGGCAACCATTGGCAGCATCGGCCGCAACGGGCCGATGAAGCGCCCAACCAAGAGGCTGGCGATGCCGTAGCGCTGGAAATAGGTCTCGGCGCCAGCCATCCATTCCGGATGATGGCGCAGGCCGGGCAGTCTGCGGATGTTCTGGTGGAAGTGTCGACCGAGGAAGTACGACACCAGATCACCGAGGATGCCGCCGAGAAAGCCCAGCAACAGGGTTTCGCTCAACGACAAGGCGCCGCTGCCGGCCAGCACCGCCACGGCAAACAGCAACACGGTGCCGGGCACGATCAACCCGGCAATCGCCAGGCATTCGACAAAGGCCACAACGAACACTGCCGCAGCCAGCCACTGTGGATTGGCCGCCAGCCACCCGGTCACGCTATCGAGCCATGGGCCCATACAAACAACTCCATTTCATAGATTTCACTCCTGTAGACGCTGCCGCAGGCTGCGATCCTTGCTTTTGAAGATCAAAAGATCGCAGCCTGCGGCAGCTCCTACACGGGGTGTGTTTACAGCAGGAAATAATCCTGGCCTTCGACCTGACCCCGGCGCAGCGGGTTCCGCGTGCACCATTGTGCATACGCCGCGTCGACGAAGCGGTACATCAAGTGCTCGTCACGACCGTGAGGAATACCCAGACGCGTGGTTTGAATGATGTGCGAGGGCGCAGGGCCGGCATCTTCCACCAGCAACACTTCATGGTCGAAACGCTTGGCGTCCCACACCGGCACCTTCAAGCCCAGCGCCTTGCACAGCAATGTCTGGCCGGCGCAGAGTTTCTGCGACGGGCGCGGACGACCCTGTGCATCCGGATTGTTCAACAGCATCTGCGCCAGACTCGCCGGGCCGCTGATTTCATCGACCCACGGATACGCCGATTTGATCAGCACCGCATTGCCCGGCCCTTGCGCGCTGAAGTTCAGCGAATCGCCGCCACGGGCGTAATACATATAGATGTGGCCGCCATCCAGAAACAAAGCTTTACGTTTTTCTGTGTAGCCGAGGGAGGCATGACTGCCTTTTTCCGCGCAGTAATAGGCTTCGGTTTCGATGATTCGAGCACTCAGCCACAGATTGCCGACCCGGTGGCGGATGATTTTGCCGAGCAGATCCTGCGCCAGCACTTGGGCATCACGGTCGAAAAAAGCGTCCGGAAGGCCCAGTGGCAGGCGCTCGGAGCTGGTGCGAACGGTCAGGTTGGACATGGCAGGCAAGGTTTATCCAGGCTGAGAAGGTCGTGATGATAACAATTCGAGTCTTAATCACCGCTGAACATTGGCAATTCGCAATCCATTTCGACCATCCGCCTGTCACCGCTGTTAGTCCCGGGACGCGACAGCTATAATCTGCCGCTTTCCTCTTTGCCAAGACCCCAGCAGACCATGACTGAGTCCGTTCTTGACTACATGACCCGATTGGGTCGCGCCGCCCGCGAAGCCTCCCGGGTCATCGGCCGTGCCAGCACCGCGCAGAAAAACCGCGCCTTGCAGGCTGCTGCCAATGCGTTGGACGCTGCGCGCGCCGAACTGGCTGCAGCCAATGAACAGGATCTGGCCGCCGGTCGCGCCTACGGTCTGGAACCCGCGCTGCTGGAGCGTCTGGAACTGACCCCGGCACGCATCGACGGCATGATCGTCGGCCTGCGTCAGGTCGCAGCGTTGCCGGACCCGGTTGGCGCAATCCGTGATATGAGTTTCCGCCCGTCGGGAATTCAGGTCGGCAAGATGCGCGTGCCGCTGGGTGTGATCGGGATCATTTACGAATCCCGGCCCAACGTGACCATCGACGCCGCCAGCCTGTGCCTGAAGTCCGGCAACGCGACCATCCTGCGCGGTGGTTCCGAGGCTATTAATTCCAACCGTGCGATTGCCGCCTGCATTCAGCGCGGTCTGGCCGAGGCCGAGCTGCCAGCTGCCGTCGTGCAAGTGGTCGAAACCACTGACCGTGCCGCCGTTGGCGCAATGATCACCATGCCCGAATACGTCGACGTGATCGTGCCGCGCGGTGGCCGTGGCCTGATCGAGCGCATCAGCCGCGATGCCCGTGTGCCGGTGATCAAGCATCTGGACGGCATCTGCCACGTTTACGTCAGTGCCCACGCCGATCTGCCGAAAGCCCAGCGCATTGCCTTCAACGCCAAGACCTATCGCTACGGTATTTGCGGGGCGATGGAGACGTTGCTGGTCGATCAAAGTGTTGCCGGGGATTTCCTGCCGTCGATGGCCGCCCAGTTCCGCGAAAAAGGCGTTGAGCTGCGTGGTTGCGAGCGCACCCGGGCGATCATCGAGGCCGTAACGGCCAGCGATGAAGACTGGAGCACCGAGTATCTGGCGCCGATTCTATCGATCCGTGTGGTCGACGGTCTGGACCAGGCGATCGAACACATCAACCATTACGGCTCGCACCACACCGACTCGATCGTCAGCGAAAACCTCGCCGACACCCGCCGGTTCGTGGCCGAAGTCGACTCGGCGTCGGTGATGATCAACACCCCGACCTGCTTCGCCGATGGATTTGAATACGGATTGGGTGCCGAGATCGGCATTTCTACTGATAAGCTGCACGCCCGCGGCCCGGTGGGCCTGGAAGGACTGACCTGCGAGAAGTACATCGTGGTCGGTGATGGCCAGTTGCGCGGTCAGGCGCCGGTCTGACTTGACCGACCTCGACCTGACAGCGCCGCAAACCGGCAGCGAGTCTCGCCCCCGACGCATCGGCGTGCTGGGCGGAACGTTCGACCCGGTGCACATCGGCCATTTGCGCGGTGGGCTGGAAGTCGCCGAAGCGCTGGCGCTTGATGAGTTGCGCCTGACGCCCAGTGCGCGGCCGCCGCATCGCGATACACCGCAAGTGTCGGCGCAGGATCGGCTGGCGATGGTCGAGTGCGCGGTGGCCGGAGTGCCGCCGCTGGTGGTGGACTCCCGCGAATTGCAGCGGGACAAACCGTCTTACACCATTGATACCCTGGAGTTGATGCGTGCCGAAATGCCCGCCGAGACCCAGGTTTTTCTACTTTTGGGCTGGGACGCATTTTGCGGCCTGCCCACTTGGCACCGCTGGGAAGAGTTGCTCCAGCATTGCCATATCCTGGTGCTACAGCGCCCGGACGCCGACAGCGAACCGCCGGATGCCTTGCGCAACCTGCTGGCAGCGCGTTCGGTGAGCGACCCGCTGGCCCTGAAAGGGCCGAGCGGACAGATTGCATTCGTCTGGCAGACACCGCTCGCGGTCTCCGCCACCCAGATCCGGCAACTGCTGGCCAGCGGTACGGCGGGACGTTGGCTGGTGCCCGACGCGGTCCTGGCCTACATCGATGCGCACGGTCTTTACCGTGCGTCGAACTGAGCAAGGCGTGCTTCACTGATACGAATCCACGTATCGCCAAGCCGCCGAATATATGAGCAAAACGAGTTTTATATGACTGACAAAGACCAAACCAAAGTAAAGCGCAAAGGCACATTCAAGAGCGCCCCGCTGCCAGAACCGGTCAACACCAACGAGCCGCTGAAGGGCGACGAACTGGTCAAGCTGGCCGTAGCTGCCCTTGAAGACGTCAAGGCACAAGACATCCAGATCATCGATGTTCGCGACAAGCAAAGCATCACTGACTACATGATCATCGCCACTGGTACTTCCAATCGCCAGATCAACGCGATGCTCGACAAGGTCCGCGAAGAAGTCAAAAAGCAGGGCGCCAAGCCGCTGGGCGAAGAAGGCAAGGGCGACAGCGACTGGGTACTGCTCGACCTCGATCTGGTGATCGTGCACATGATGACTGCCTCGGCACGCCAGTTCTACGACCTGGAGCGTCTGTGGGCCGGTGCCGAGCAAAGCCGTGCGGCAGACGCCAAGCACCACAGCCCGGAAAACACCCACGAGCATTTCACCAAGCTCAACAAAGACCAGCTGTAAGGGATTGCTGTGCGACTGCGACTGATCGCCGTCGGTTCACGCATGCCCAAATGGGTGGAAGAAGGCTGGCATGAATATGCCAAGCGTCTTCCGTCCGAGCTGGCGCTGGAACTGGTGGAAATACCGCTCAATACCCGTGGCAAGAATGCCGACGTGGCCCGCTTCATCCGCCAGGAAGGCGAAGCCATGCTGGCCAAGGTCGGGCCGAACGAGCGGATCGTCACGTTGGAAGTCCACGGCAAACCCTGGAGCACCGAGCAGCTTGCGGTCGAACTCGATCGTTGGCGGCTGGATTCGCGCACGGTCAATTTCATGGTCGGTGGCCCGGAAGGGCTGGCGCCGGAAGTCTGTGCCCGCGCTGATCAGCGTTGGTCATTGTCACCGTTGACGCTGCCGCACCCGTTGGTGCGGATCCTGATCGGCGAACAGTTGTACCGTGCCTGGACCGTACTGTCCGGTCACCCTTACCACAAGTAAGCCTGCCCTCATGTCTCAGCCGATCCGCATCAAGGACCACGAAAAGGACGCACGCCTGGTGCGTAGCCGCGTCGTGTTCGGGGCCATTGCGATCGTGATGCTGATCGGCGTGTTGATTGCGCGGCTGTATTACTTGCAGGTGATCCAGTACGAGTACCACTCGACGCTGTCGGAGAACAACCGCGTCCATGTGCAGCCGATTCCGCCGACGCGGGGGTTGATCTTCGACCGCAACGGCGTGGTGGTGGCGGACAACCGTCCGAGCTTCAGCCTGAGCATGACCCGCGAGCGCTCCGGCGACTGGCAGCAAGTGCTCGATGTGATCGTTGAAGTGCTGGAATTGACGCCCGAGGATCGGGTGATTTTCGAGAAGCGCATGCGTCAGGGGCGCCGGCCATTCGAGCCGGTGCCGATCCTGTTCGAGCTGACTGAAGAGCAGATCGCCCGGATCGCGGTGAACCAGTTCCGTCTGCCCGGCGTGGAAGTGGTCGCGCAACTGGTTCGTCACTATCCGCAGGGCGCGCACTTTGCGCACTCGGTCGGTTACATGGGGCGGATCAACGAGAAAGAGCTGAAAAGCCTCGATCCGGTCAACTACAGCGGCACCCATCACATCGGCAAGACCGGCATCGAGCGTTTCTACGAGCCGGAATTGCACGGTCAGGTCGGTTACGAGGAAGTCGAGACCAACGCCCGCGGCCGCGTCTTGCGCGTGCTCAAGCGTACCGATCCGATTCCCGGCAAGGACATCGTCCTCAGCCTCGACATCAAATTGCAGGAGGCGGCCGAAGCCGCGCTCGGCGGGCGTCGTGGTGCGGTGGTTGCGCTGGATCCGAAGACCGGCGAAGTGCTGGCCATGGTCAGCCAGCCGAGCTTCGACCCGAACCTGTTCGTCACCGGAATCAGCTTCAAGGCGTATGCCGAGCTGCGTGATTCCATCGACCGGCCGCTGTTCAACCGCGTGCTGCGCGGTCTGTACCCGCCGGGCTCGACGATCAAACCGGCGGTGGCAATTGCCGGTCTCGATTCGGGTGTGGTGACGGCGTCGAGCCGGGTGTTCGACCCGGGCTACTACATGCTGCCGAACTACGATCACAAATACCGTAACTGGAACCGCGCGGGTGACGGCTTCGTCGACCTCGACACGGCGATCATGCGTTCCAACGACACCTACTTCTATGATCTGGCGCACAAGCTGGGCATCGATCGGCTGTCGGCCTATATGAACAAGTTCGGCATCGGCCAGAAGGTCTCGCTGGACATGTTCGAAGAATCCCCCGGCCTGATGCCGTCCCGCGAATGGAAACGTGCGACCCGCAAGCAGGCCTGGTTCCCGGGCGAAACCCTGATTCTCGGGATTGGCCAGGGCTACATGCAATCGACCCCGCTGCAACTGGCCCAGGCCACGGCGCTGGTCGCCAACAAAGGTGTGTGGAACCGTCCGCATCTGGCCAAATCCCTCGAAGGGGTGAAGCCGGTGGACGAAAACCCGATGCCGGACATTATCCTGCGTGATCCGTCGGACTGGACCAAGGTCAACCACGGCATGCAGCAAGTCATGCACGGTGCCCGAGGCACCGCTCGCAAAGCGGCCATTGGCGCGCAATATCGCATCGCCGGCAAGTCGGGTACGGCTCAGGTCGTTGCGATCAAGCAGGGCGAGAAGTACGACCGCTCCAAGGTTCAGGAGCGTCATCGTGACCACGCCTTGTTCGTCGGTTTCGCCCCGGCCGATGACCCGCGAATTGTCGTGTCGGTAATGGTCGAGAACGGTGAGTCCGGCTCCGGCGTCGCCGCGCCGGTAGTGCGTCAGGTCATGGACGCCTGGCTGCTCGATCAGGATGGACGTTTGAAGGCCGAATACGCCAGCCCAATCAGTGCGGAGGCTACGGCCCGTGATGAATAACTTTGATCGCATGCTCTCCAGTGAGGATGTGATGCGTCGCCGCGCGACGCTGCTGCAAAGACTGCATATCGATGGCCCGTTGTTGATCCTGTTGCTGATCCTTGCCGCCGGTAGCCTGTTCGTACTGTATTCGGCCAGCGGCAAGAGCTGGGATCTGCTGGCCAAACAGGCCACTTCGTTCGGCATCGGTCTGGTATCGATGATCGTCATCGCCCAGTTCGAACCGCGTTTCATGGCGCGCTGGGTGCCGCTCGGTTATGTGATCGGCGTGGTGCTGCTGATGGTGGTGGACATCATGGGCCACAACGCCATGGGCGCCACGCGCTGGATCAACATTCCCGGGGTGATCCGCTTCCAGCCTTCGGAATTCATGAAGATCTTGATGCCGGCAACCATCGCCTGGTATCTGTCCAAACGTACCTTGCCGCCACAACTCAAGCATGTCGGCATCAGCCTGATGCTGATCGGCGTGCCCTTCATTCTGATCGTGCGTCAGCCCGACCTCGGCACGTCGCTGCTGATTCTTGCCGGTGGTGCGTTCGTGCTGTTCATGGGTGGCTTGCGCTGGCGCTGGATTCTCAGCGTGCTGGCCGCTGCCGTACCCGTGGCCGTCGCCATGTGGTTCTTCATCATGCACGACTACCAGAAGCAACGAATCCTGACGTTCCTCGACCCGGAAAGCGATCCACTCGGCACAGGCTGGAACATTATTCAGTCGAAAGCCGCGATCGGCTCCGGTGGCGTATTCGGCAAGGGCTGGCTGCTCGGCACCCAGTCGCACCTGGACTTCCTGCCGGAAAGCCACACCGACTTCATCATCGCGGTACTCGGCGAAGAGTTCGGTCTGGTGGGCATCTGTGCGCTGCTGCTGATCTATCTGTTGCTGATTGGCCGAGGGCTGGTGATCACCGCTCAGGCGCAAACGCTGTTCGGCAAATTGCTCGCCGGCGCGTTGACCATGACGTTTTTTGTTTACGTTTTCGTCAACATCGGTATGGTCAGTGGCCTGTTGCCGGTCGTAGGGGTGCCGTTGCCGTTCATTAGCTACGGAGGAACTTCGCTGGTGACGCTGCTGTCAGCGTTTGGGGTTTTGATGTCGATCCATACCCATCGCAAGTGGATCGCACAGGTTTGAATAAGGTGAAGAGTTCAATGCAAGTAATGCGTGGCTGGGCGACTCGATGCGCGCCGCTGGTTGGCCTGATGGGTCTGCTGGGCAGCGTCCAGGAAGCGCTGGCCGGCGAATACGAAGGCTCGCCTCAGGTGGCCGAATTCGTCGGTGAAATGACCCGCGACTACGGTTTCGCTGGCGAGCAACTGATGGGGGTTTTTCGCGAGGCGCAGCGCAAACAGGCGATTCTCGACGCCATCTCCAGACCCGCCGAGCGGGTCAAGCAGTGGAAAGAATACCGCCCGATGTTTATCACTGACGCGCGCATTGCGCGAGGTGTGGACTTCTGGCGTCAGCACGAGGCCACGCTGGCCCGTGCCGAGCAGGAATACGGCGTGCCGGCCCAAGTTATCGTGTCGATCATCGGCGTTGAGACCTTTTTCGGACGTAATACCGGTAATTACCGGGTGATCGATGCCTTGTCCACGCTCGGATTCGACTATCCTCCCCGTGCCGAATTTTTCCGCAAGGAACTGCGTGAGTTTCTGCTGCTGGCACGCGAAGAGCAGGTCGATCCATTGACCCTCAAAGGCTCCTACGCCGGCGCCATGGGCCTGCCGCAGTTCATGCCGAGCAGTTTTCGCGCCTACGCGGTGGATTTCGACGGTGACGGCCACATCAATATCTGGAACAACCCGGATGATGCGATCGGCAGCGTCGCGAGTTATTTCAAGCGTCACGGTTGGGTCGCCGGTGAGCCGGTGGTCAGCCGGGCGGATGTGCGTGGCGAGCAGGTCGATGAAGGTCTGACCACCGGCATCGAGCCGACAAAGACTGTCGGAGAGTTGCGGGCGCTGGGCTGGTCAAGTCATGATGCGCTGCGCGATGATATGCCGGTTACTGCATTTCGCCTCGAAGGCGACAACGGCCCCGAATATTGGATGGGCCTGAAGAATTTCTACGCGATCACGCGTTATAACCGCAGCGTGATGTACGCCATGGCCGTACATCAACTGTCTGAACAGCTGGTACAAGCACGGGGCGTCAAGTAATGCGGGCATTGCCTAACAATAAACCCCTGAAGCTGGTGGCATTCGCTGCGTTGGCGGTGCTGGTCGCCAGTTGTTCGACCAGCCGTTCCCCGACTCAGAAGACCTCATCGACCGCTGTGCGTGCGCAGCCGGGCCTGGACATCAACCGTGCGCACAAAGACGGCGCGCCATGGTGGGACGTCGATGTGTCGCGCATCCCGGATGCCACGCCGACCCTGCACACCGGTCCGTACAAGGCTAATCCGTACACTGTGCTGGGCAAGACCTACTTCCCGTTGCAGGAATCCAAGACTTACGTCGCTTCGGGCACGGCGTCCTGGTACGGCACCAAGTTTCACGGTCAGAACACCGCCAATGGCGAGGTCTATGACCTGTACGGCATGAGCGCCGCACACAAGACTTTGCCACTGCCAAGTTACGTTCGGGTGACCAACCTGGACAACAACAAGAGTGTGATCCTGCGAGTCAACGACCGTGGGCCGTTCTACTCTGATCGCATCATCGACTTGTCCTACGCGGCGGCAAAAAAACTCGGTTACGCCGAAATCGGCACCGCGCGGGTCAAGGTCGAAGGCATCGATCCGCAGCAATATTGGGCCGCCAAGGGCCGTCCGGCACCGTTGATGCTCAACGAGCCGCAGGTCGCGCAGAACAACGCTCCGGTGATCACGGCCTCGGCCGGCACTGTCGAGCAATGGACGCCGCCGCCGCAGCAACATGCCTCTGACACCGTCCCGGTGCCAATGAGTGCAAAAAAAAACGCTTCTGCAACAGCAACTGGCCAGTATCTGCAGGTGGGCGCGTTCGCCAACCCGGACGCTGCAGAACTCCTGAGGTCGAAGCTCAGCGGGATGGTGAGCGCTCCGGTGTTCATCAGCTCGATCGTGCGCAATCAGCAGACCCTGCACCGGGTTCGCCTGGGGCCGATCGGCTCGCCGGGTGAAATTGCCCAGGTGCAGAACAGCGTGCGCCTGGCCAACCTTGGCTCGCCAAGTGTGGTCACCGAGTAATACGTAGGACTTGATTGACGATTCACCAGCGATTGGGGGGTGGATCAGGTTGTTGGCTCGTCGAAGAACAAAAGCCCGGCAAGGGTGACTGGAGTGAGCAACTGAACACGCGATGGCTCGTTAGAAAGTCATCTGATTAAATTTTGTCCGCAAGGACAGTTTCCATTAGCGATTTCGAGAGACGGATGAACATCACCACCTTTGCCAAACGCCTGTGTCTGCTAGTCCCGCTGCTCCTCTCGCCAGCCGCCTTCGCGGCCGAGATGATGCCGTCGCCACCGCAACTGGCCGCCAAAGCCTACGTTCTGATGGATGCCAGCAGCGGCAACGTGCTGGTCGAGAACAATGGCGACCAGCGTCTGCCACCGGCCAGCCTGACCAAGCTGATGACCGCATACATCGCTACGCTGGAAATCCGTCGCGGCCAGATCGGTGAAAACGATCCGGTGACCGTCAGCGAAAACGCCTGGCGCACCGGCGGTTCGCGGATGTTCATCAAGGTCGGCTCGCAGGTGACTGTCAGCGACTTGCTGCACGGCATCATCATTCAGTCCGGCAACGACGCCAGCGTGGCGCTGTCCGAGCACATCGCCGGCAGCGAAGACGCGTTCGCCGACCTGATGAACAAGACTGTGGCTGATCTGGGCATGACCAATTCCCACTTCATGAACCCGACCGGTCTGCCAAACCCTGAGCACTACTCGTCGGCTCACGACATGGCGATCCTGGCCCGCGCGATCATCCACGAAGACCCGGCTCACTACGCGATCTACTCGCAGAAAGAGTTCTTCTGGAACGGCATCAAGCAGCCTAACCGCAACCTGCTGCTGTGGCGCGACAAGACGGTTGACGGCCTGAAAACCGGTCACACCGACGAAGCCGGCTACTGCATGGTGTCTTCGGCTGTACGTGATGGCCAGCGTCTGATCGCTGTAGTGTTCGGTACCAACAGCGAAGTGGCTCGCGCCGCTGAAACCCAGAAGCTGCTGACCTACGGTTTCCGCTTCTTCGAAACCCAGACCTTCTACCAGAAGGGCACCGAACTGGCTCAGGCCCCGGTGTGGAAAGGCACCACCAATCAAGTCAAGGCCGGCCTGGCTGAAGACCTGACCATGACTCTGCCGAAAGGCCAGCTGAAGAAGCTCGCTGCCAGCATGACCATGAACCCGCAACTGACCGCGCCAATCGCCAAGGGCGACGTGATCGTAAAGTCGAAGTGAAACTGGAAGACAAGGTGGTGCACAGCGCCGACCTGATCGCTCTGGATGCTGTCGAGGAGGGTGGTATCTTCCGCCGCATGTGGGATAGCATCCGTCTATTCTTCTACGGCTTGTTCAACTGATTTGTGTTGACCTGCATGGCCCCGCCCCGATCCGGTGCGGGGCCATGTGCGTTACCACGGCTTGCGCTCTAGAGGCCGTTACGCCATGACCGATACCGAAGTAAAGGCGCCAAAGATCGAATTTCCCCAGACTGATTATCCGATTAAGGTGATCAGCGATACGGGCGTCGGCAACAAAGACAAGATCATCGACATCGTCAAGAAACACGCGACCATCAATGATGAGCGCATCGACGAGCGTCAAAGCAGCAACGGCAAATACACCACCATCCAGTTGCACATTGTCGCGACCGACCAGGATCAGCTGTACAACATCAACAGCGAACTGCGAGCCTCCGGTATCGTGCACATGGTGTTGTGATGTCTGGCACGCTGGGCTTTCGTGAGCTCGGCCAGATGGCTTACGAGCCGGTCTGGCATGCCATGCAACGCTTTACCAACGAACGTGGCAGCGATGCCGCCGACGAAATCTGGCTCGTCGAACACCCGCCGGTGTTCACTCAGGGCCAGGCTGGCAAGGCCGAACATCTGTTGCTGCCGGGCGATATCCCGGTGGTGCAGGTCGATCGCGGCGGGCAGGTGACTTATCATGGCCCCGGCCAATTGGTGGCCTATCTGTTGCTGGATGTGCGCAAGCTGGGTTTCGGCGTGCGTGATCTGGTCAGTCGCATGGAGCTTTGCCTGATTGAGCTGTTAGCCAGTTACGGCGTGACCGCCGCGGCCAAGCCAGATGCTCCCGGCGTCTATGTCGACGGAGCGAAAATCGCTTCACTGGGTTTGCGGATTCGCCACGGTTGTTCCTTTCATGGCCTGGCCCTGAACGTGGATATGAACCTGGAACCGTTTCGACGGATTAATCCCTGCGGCTATGCCGGGCTGGCGATGACCCAGCTCAGCGATCACGCAGGATCGATTGAATTTGCCGAGGTACTTGCCCGGCTGCGCGCGCTGCTCGTCAAACTCCTCGACTATGCTGAGCAGACGCCCATGACGGGCGGAA
>NZ_JBIUWQ010000016.1:0-2159 GCF_044743525.1 Pseudomonas sp. NPDC087598
ACCAAACTTCAGCATTTCCATCGTGAAACTCCTAATGAACCCCAGTGTGTTAAGTAAAACGTGTAGCGCCCGCTCACTTCAGGTAAGGGGACCAGGACGGTTCTCTGACTTCGCCTTGAGCGGTAGGAAGCGGGAGCCTAACGCGTCCATTAATGGACACGAGCATCAAGACTCCCCGGCCCTGCTGGCGGGTGGCGTAGATTACCATGGTGCCGTTGGGCGCAACAGTGGGTGACTCGTCCAGAGTGCTATCAGTGAGGATCTTTACACTACCTCGCTGCAAATCCTGGGCCGCCACCTTGAAATTGGTGAAACCATCCTGGCGATGGATCATCACCAGAGTCTTTTCATCAGCCGACAGTTTCGGGTTGGCGTTGTAGTTACCAATGAAGGTCACACGCTCGGCACCGCCGCCACTGGCGCTGGTTTTGTAGATCTGTGGCTTGCCGCCACGGTCGGACGTGAAGTAGATGGTCGAGCCATCCTTGCCCCAGTACGGTTCGGTGTTGATGCCAGGACCCGCAGTTACACGGGTGATCTGACGCGACGCCAGGTTCATCACGTAGATGTCCGGGTTACCGTCCTTCGACAATACAAATGCCAGGCGATCGCCATTCGGCGACCAGGCTGGCGCGCCGTTCAGGCCTTCGAAGTTGGTGATCTGCTCACGGCGACCGGTGTCGATGTTCTGCATGAAGATACGCGGACGCTTCTGCTCGAACGACACGTAGGCAATGCGCTTGCCATCCGGTGCAAAACGCGGCGACAGGATCGGCTCGCGCGATTGCAGCAGAGTCACGGCGCGGGCACCGTCGTAGTCCGAACGCTGCAGGGTGTAACGGGTGTTCTTCTCGGAGAAGCGTTCAGCCGTCACATACAGCAGGCGAGTCGAAAAGGCACCTTCGATACCGGTCAGCTTCTGGAACGACTGGTCGGAGATGAAGTGCGCCATATCGCGCAGTTGCTCGGTGGTACCGGAAACACTGCCGTCTGCCACTTTCTGTTCGGTGGCCACGTTGAACAGTGCCCACTGCACCTGCAAGCGACCGCCGGCTGGAGCAATGCTGCCGACCATCATGTACTGAGCACCTACCGCCTTCCAGTCACGGAAGATGATTTCGCTCGGCTGGCTTGGCTGGCTGATCATGTTTTGCTTTGGAATCGGCGAGTAGTAGCCCGAGTTACGCAAATCGTTACCAATGATTTCAGCCATGTCGTCCGGAAGGACAGCACCGCCCTGCATACCGAACGGTACAACGGCGATCGGAGTAGCCCGATCGCTGCCGCTGGTGACCAGAATGTTCTTTTCATCAGCCATCGCGATCCCTGCCATGCAGCAGATCACGACCAGCATTCCTCGAAGAAGGTTTCTCACAAGGCTAAGTCCTCAGGTGTGAATGTCATCTTGAATGAACGATATGGAGCGAAATCGCTCGCCTTCATTCCCTGCATTTCTGTCAAACGTCCAATATTTTTGACCGCCGCCACTGCCGAAGCATCGAACGGACCGTCGCCACTGGATTTGGACACGCTGACCGAAGTCACCGTACCGTCCGGCAACATGCCGATTTGCAGCACGACCGTCATGCCTTTGCGTGCCGAAGGTGGACGAGCCCAACCTTCCGCTGCCCGCGCACGAATCAGGTCATCGAAACTGCCCGCGACTTCGTCACCCTGCTCATCAGCCAAGGCCTGCTGGCGCTGCGGCGTGTCGGAAAGCAGATCGGCCAAGGCCTGAGCCTTTTTGTCTTCGGTCGATTTACGTGCTGCATCCTGCGCTTTCTTCTTCGCAGCATCGGCAGCAGCTTTCTTCTTCGCTTCGTCGGCGATTTTCTTCTTCGCCTCTTCAGCTTCAGCTTTCTTCTTGGCGTCTTCGGCGGCTTTCTTCTTCGCGTCTTCGACGATTTTCTTCTTGGCTTCTTCAGCGGCTTCTTTTTTGGCTTCTTCCTTAGCCTCTTCTTCAGCCTTCTTCTTGGCTATATCAGCCAATTGTTTCTCTTCTGCCTTCTTGGCCTCGGCTTTCTTCGCGTCGTCGGCTTTCTTGGCATCATCAGCCTTCTTCGCCTCGTCCGCTTTCTTAGCCTCGTCGGCCTTCTTGGCTTCCTCGGCCTTTTGAGCCGCTTCTTCTTTCTTTTGTTCCGCAGCTTTCACCGCTTCCT
>NZ_JBIUWQ010000016.1:2169-112988 GCF_044743525.1 Pseudomonas sp. NPDC087598
TCTGCTCGACTTCGGTCTGGCGCGCGGCGGATTTCTTCGCCTCACCCGCAATCTTCTGATTGGTCTGGGTGGTTGCCTGACTTTTCGATTTCAGTTGGTACAGGGTCGCCTGGACAATCGGCTTGGCCGGCGGCAGCTCTGGTGTGAAGGCGAAACTGACAAACAGCATGCCGAATACCAGCACGTGCAAGACAATCGCCCAGACACTAGGCCAGAAGTAGCTTTCCGAGGCGGACGGCTCTCGCAGTTGCTGCATCAGGGGGCCTCGGTAATCAAACCAACATTACCGACCCCGGCTTTCTGCAATCCGCCCATGGCGCCCATGACGGAACCATAATCAACGGTTTTGTCGCCGCGGATAAAGACCTGAGTACGCTTGCCGCCTTCGGTGCCGGCGCGAATGATCTTGGTCACCGCATCGGTCATTTGCGGCAGGGTCATGGCCCTGTCCTGCTGCTTCTCGGTGTCGACTTCGCTGCCAAGGTTCCAGTAGTAGGTCTTGTCAGCCTTGATCGAAATGGTCAGGACCTGAGTGTTGTTGTCCTGCGGCAAGGCTTCGCTGGAAACCTTGGGCAGATCAACTTTCACGCCCTGATTGAGCATCGGCGCGGTCACCATGAAGATGACCAGCAGTACCAACATCACGTCGATGTAAGGCACCACGTTCATCTCGGCGACCGGCTTGCGCTTTTTGCGAGCTCGAGCGATTAAAGCCATTGGAAATTACCTGCTTATTCTTCGCTGGTGTGCACTTTGCGGTGCAGGATCGCCTGGAATTCATCGGCGAAGGTGTAGTAGCGGCTCAGCAAGGTTTCGCTGCGGGCAGAGAAACGGTTGTAAGCGATTACCGCAGGGATTGCCGCGAACAGGCCGATCGCGGTGGCGATCAGTGCTTCGGCGATACCCGGGGCCACGGTGGCCAGGGTCGCTTGCTGGGCGCTGGCCAGGCCGCGGAAGGAGTTCATGATGCCCCACACGGTACCGAACAGACCGATGTACGGGCTGACCGAACCAACGGTGGCGAGAAACGGCAGGCTCTGCTCCAGTTTCTCTTCTTCACGGGAGATGGCAACGCGCATGGCACGGGCCACACCTTCCATCACGGCTTCAGGATCGACACCTGGCTGCTGACGCAGACGGGAGAACTCTTTGAAACCGGCGCGGAAGATCTGCTCGACGCCCGAATCCGGATCAGGATTGCTGCCGGCCTGACGGTACAGTTTGGACAGGTCGATACCCGACCAGAAGCGCTCCTCGAAGCTCTCCAGGGCACGTCGACCGGCACGCAGCAGGTTGCTGCGCTGAAAGATCATGATCCATGAGGTCACCGATGCGGCCACCAGAGTCAACATTACCAACTGCACCACGATGCTGGCATTGCTGACCAGGCTCCACATGGAGGAATGGTCGACGACGTTAGCTTCCACGCTTTATCTCCTGCTATGAGTGTGTACCCGGGCCGACCGCGTCGGCGAAGGCCGCACGCAAGTCTTCGGGAAGGGCCCGGGGTTTCAAACTGTTAGTGCGCACACAGGCCACCAAAAACTGCCCTTCACAGAGCAGCACATTATCCGTCGCCCGCCTGACCTGCTGTTTGAAGCGCAGGCTGGCACGGTTCAATTCGATTACATCAGCGCTTACCAGCAGTTCGTCGTCCAGTCGCGCCGGCGCGTGGTAGCGCGCTTCGCTGGAATGCACGACAAACAACAGATCCTCCCCGGCCAGCTGCGATTGGGCAAAGCCCAGCTCGCGGAGCCGCTCGGTTCGAGCCCGTTCCATAAACTTGAGGTAATTAACGTAATACACGATGCCGCCCGCATCGGTGTCCTCGTAATAAACGCGACAACGATGTGCGAACGGCTCAAGCCCGTTTTGCGCGCGCATACTCTAGTGCTTACTCCTCAGGTTGCCAATCCGGCGAGGCAACTGTTTTTCATTGTTCAAAGGCTTTACCGCAAAAGTACCGTTCTCAGACAGTACAAACCCTGAATAAATCGACAACAAATGTGTATTAATCGTCCACGGCATCGAGAAACTCGTCTGCCACGGGCATTTCACCCATTCGTGACGGAATGTTTAAACCGAAATGCAGATACGCATGCCGCGTCACCACCCTGCCCCGTGGCGTACGCATGATGTAGCCCTGTTGAATCAGGTACGGCTCCAGCACATCTTCAATGGTGTGGCGTTCTTCGCTGATCGCCGCCGCGAGGCTGTCGATCCCGACCGGACCGCCATCGAACTTCTCGATCATGGTCAGCAGCAGACGCCGGTCCTGGTGATCGAAACCGTGCTCGTCGACATCCAGCAGGTTCAGCGCCAGATCGGCCACCGACTTGGTGATGTGCCCCTTGGCGCGCACCTCGGCAAAGTCCCGCACCCGACGCAGCAGACGGTTGGCAATTCGCGGCGTACCACGGGCGCGACGAGCGATTTCGAAAGCGCCCTCCGGATCCAGCGGCAGACCGAGGATGTTCGCCGAACGACCGACAATCGTTGCCAGGTCCGCTGTGCTGTAGAACTCAAGACGCTGGACGATACCGAAGCGGTCACGCAACGGGTTGGTCAGCATGCCGGCGCGGGTGGTTGCACCGACCAGAGTGAACGGCGGCAGATCGAGTTTGATCGAACGCGCGGCAGGACCCTCGCCGATCATGATGTCGAGCTGGAAGTCTTCCATCGCCGGGTACAGCACTTCTTCCACGATCGGCGACAGGCGATGAATTTCATCGATGAACAACACGTCGTGCGGCTCAAGATTGGTCAACAAGGCTGCGAGATCACCCGGCCGTTCCAGCACCGGCCCCGAGGTGCTCTTGATCGACACACCCATTTCCTGGGCAATGATGTTGGCCAGCGTGGTCTTACCCAGACCCGGCGGGCCGAAGATCAGCGTGTGATCGAGGGATTCACTGCGGCCACGGGCAGCCTGGATGAACAACTCCATCTGCTCGCGCACGGTCGGCTGGCCAATATAGTCGGCCAGGCTGACCGGACGAATGGCGCGGTCCTGGACTTCTTCGCGCTCGCGCGGGCTGTGCGCGGCGGCGATCAGACGATCAGCTTCAATCACTTAAATCATTCCCTTCAGGGCGCGGCGGATCAGGTCTTCACTGCTCAAATTCTTGTCCTTGATGGCGGTAATCGCCTTGCTCGCTTCCTGCGGCTTGTAGCCCAGGGAAATCAACGCGCTGACCGCATCGTTCTCGGCGGTGTTGACCGGCGCCGGACCGTCCGGCTGGTTCGGCACCAGGGCAAACATGGCCGGCGAGGTTTCCCAGGCCTTGAAGCGATCCTTGAGTTCAACCAGCAGACGCTCGGCAGTTTTCTTGCCCACGCCTGGCACCTTGGTCAGCGCCGAGGTGTCCTGGGATTGCACGCAGCGGACAAGCTCGTCGACTTCCAGGCTCGACATCAGTGCCAGCGCCAGTTTCGGCCCGACACCATTGAGACGGATCAACTCGCGAAAAAAGTCTCGCTCACGCTTGCCGGCAAAACCATAGAGTAACTGCGCGTCTTCGCGTACGACCAAGTGGGTATGCAGGGTCAGCGGTTCACCGACCGACGGCAGCCGATAAAGGGTGGTCATGGGCACTTCCAGCTCATACCCGAGGCCGTTTACATCCAGAATCAGGTGCGGCGGCTGTTTTTCAGCCAGGGTGCCGCGCAAGCGTCCAATCACGTTTCAGATCCTTGAGCGTTGGCCAACCGTGGGGCTGGCGACTGACGGAAGGCGAGTTGCAGGCCGACGACCCAGGCATCCAACCCGCATTCCGGAAAATTTGATTGCTGATGCTATCAGAGACGCAGGCGCCCGCCACGACTGCGTGCCGTTCCCAAGCCATGCGGCAGCAGACTGGAACGGGTATGGGCGTGACAAATGGCAATCGCCAGGGCATCGGAGGCATCGATTTGCGGTTTACTGGTCAGCTTGAGCATATGCATGACCATCATCTGCACCTGCTCTTTGTTCGCCGCACCGGTACCCACCACCGCCTGTTTGACCTGCGTCGCGGTGTATTCCGCGATCTCCAGACACTCTTCGGCGCCAGCGACAATGGCGGCGCCACGGGCTTGCCCGAGCTTGAGAGCCGAATCGGCGTTTTTTGCCATGAACACTTTTTCAATGCCCATGGTGACCGGGCCGTAGGTCTGAATGATTTCACGCACGCCGCGATAGACGATTTGCAGACGCTCGTGCAGCTCGCCGGCGCCGGTGCGAATACAACCCGAAGCCACGTAAATGCAGCCGCCACGTCCGGTATCGCGAACAATGCCGTAACCGGTGATACGCGAACCGGGGTCGATACCAAGAATTAAAGTCATAAGCCTGCTGGTTCGAAATAACACAAAAACAAATGTGGGAGCTGGCTTGCCAGCGATGACGGAGTGTCAGGCACCATCATTTTCTGATGTGCCGACGCCATCGCTGGCAAGCCAGCTCCCACATTGAATCGTAGTCGCTCTTAACCGAGCTGAGCGGCCACGTCTTCCGGAATATCCGCGTTCGAATAAACGTTCTGCACGTCATCCAGGTCTTCAAGCATGTCGATCAGCTTGAGCACCTTCTCCGCACCTTCCAGATCCAGTTCGGCACTGGTGGTTGGCTGCATGACGATTTCGGCGTCATCACCCTTGAAACCAGCGGCTTCCAGCGCGTTACGCACGGCGTAGAAGCTGGTGAACGAGGTAAACACATCAATCGAACCGTCTTCGTGGCTGACCACGTCATCGGCATCGGCTTCCAGCGCCGCTTCGGTCAGTGCATCTTCATCGACGCCCGGCGCGAAGCTGATCTGGCCCTTGCGTTCGAACAGGTACGCAACAGAACCGTCGGTGCCGAGGTTGCCGCCACACTTGCTGAACGCATGGCGCACGGCGGCGGCGGTACGGTTGCGGTTGTCGGTCATGCACTCGACCATCACCGCCACGCCACCCGGGCCGTAGCCTTCGTAGGTCAGTTCTTCAACGTTGTCCGCTTCGGTCGCACCCGCGCCACGCGCAACGGCGCGGTCGATGATGTCGCGACTCATGTTCGCGCTCAACGCCTTGTCCAGGGCCAGACGCAGACGCGGGTTGGAACCCGGATCACCGCCGCCCTGACGGGCCGCAACGGTCAGTTCACGGATCCACTTGGTGAAGATCTTGCCTCTCTTGGCATCCTGACGTTCTTTGCGGTGCTTGATGTTCGCCCACTTGGAATGACCTGCCATAACTCGCTCCGAATTCTCTTTGAAACGTTGCCCGCCGCGCAAAACCGCGCCGGCCGGCAAACAAAAAAATCTCGACCTGCTCTCTCTATAGAAAGAAAAAAGGCGCATCCGAAGATGCGCCTTCAGGCCCGTCTTACTCAGCCTTTGGCGTTTCGCGCAAACGAATGTGCAGCTCGCGCAGCGCCTTGGCGTCCACCACACCCGGCGCTTGCGTCATGACGTCGGCAGCGCTCTGGGTTTTCGGGAAGGCGATCACTTCACGGATCGACTGGGCGCCGGTCATCAGCATCACCAGACGGTCCAGACCGAAGGCCAGGCCACCGTGCGGCGGTGCACCGTACTTCAGCGCATCGAGCAGGAAGCCGAATTTCTCTTCCTGTTCCGCTTCGTTGATGCCCAGCAGACGGAATACCGCTTGCTGCATTTCCTTGCGGTGAATACGGATCGAACCGCCACCCAACTCAGTGCCGTTCAGCACCATGTCGTATGCACGGGACAGCGCGCCGGCCGGGTTGGCTTCCAGCTCTTCCGGCGAGCATTTCGGTGCGGTGAACGGGTGGTGCAGCGCGGAGAAGCTGCCGTCGTCGTTCTCTTCGAACATCGGGAAGTCGACGACCCACATTGGCGCCCACTTGCAGGTCAGCAAGTTCAGGTCGTGACCGAGCTTGATACGCAGCGCGCCCAGGGCTTCGCTGACGATCTTGGCCTTGTCGGCACCGAAGAACACGATGTCGCCATCGACTGCGCCGACGCGATCGAGGATCACGTTCAGCTTGTCTTCCGGGATGTTTTTCACGATCGGCGATTGCAGACCGTCAACACCGGCAGCACGCTCGTTGACCTTGATGTAAGCCAGGCCCTTGGCACCGTAGATGCCGACGAACTTGGTGTAGTCGTCGATCTGCTTGCGCGGCATGCTCGCGCCGCCAGGAACGCGCAGTGCGGCGATACGGCATTTCGGATCGTTGGCCGGGCCACTGAAGACCTTGAATTCAACTTCCTTGAGTTGATCGGCAACGTCGACCAGTTCCAGCGGAATACGCAGGTCTGGCTTGTCGGAACCGTAGCGGCGCATGGCCTCTTCGAAGGTCATGTGCGGGAATTCGCCGAATTCCAGATCCAGCACTTCCTTGAACAGGTTGCGGATCATTTGTTCGGTCAGACCCATGATCTCTTTTTCATCGAGGAAGCTGGTCTCGATGTCGATCTGGGTGAATTCTGGCTGACGGTCGGCACGCAGGTCTTCGTCACGGAAGCACTTGGCGATCTGATAGTAACGGTCGAAACCAGCGACCATCAGCAGTTGCTTGAACAGCTGTGGCGATTGCGGCAGCGCAAAGAACGAACCGGCGTGGGTACGGCTTGGCACCAGATAGTCACGAGCGCCTTCCGGAGTTGCACGGGTGAGGATCGGCGTTTCGACGTCGAGGAAGCCGTTCTCGTCGAGGAAACGACGGATGCTGGTGGTCATGCGCGAACGCAGACGCAGCTTCTCGGCCATTTCCGGACGACGCAGGTCGAGGAAGCGGTAGCGCAGACGGGTTTCTTCGCCCACGTCGGAGAACTCGTTCAGTGGGAACGGCGGGGTTTCCGACTCGTTCAGCACTTCCAGTTCGTAGCCCAGCACTTCGATCATGCCCGACGCCATGTTGGCGTTGGTGGCACCGGCCGGACGCAGACGGACCTTACCGGTGATCTTCACCACGTATTCGCTGCGCACGCGATCGGCGGCGGCGAAGCTCTCGGCGCGATCCGGATCAAACACCACCTGGGCCAGACCGTCACGATCACGGATATCGAGGAAAATCACCCCGCCGTGGTCGCGGCGACGGTGAACCCATCCGCAAAGGGTAATTTCCTGGCCTTCCAGGCTTTCGTTCAGTTGGCCGCAATAGTGGCTGCGCATCATGATAATGGTTCGCTTCTCGTCATTCGATATTCGGTGGAGATCCCGGCGCACTGAAGCGGCCCGGAAACTCACGCGTGTCGTTCAATCTGGGTTTGAACCCTAGTCAGCTTTGTCGCCACCGGCCAGGTTCTTCTTGGTTCCGGTCTTGAAATCGGTTTCGTACCAACCGTTGCCGCTGAGGCGAAAGCCCGGCATGGACAGCTGTTTCTTGAGCTCTGGCGCCTGGCAGGCAGGGCAGTCGACCAGCGGAGCCTCGCTGATCTTTTGAATGGCTTCCAACTGATGACCACAGGAAGCGCATTGGTAATCGTACATCGGCATGGGGGTGTCTCGGCGATCAGATTGCCACCGCGCGCAGGGCTTTGCGGCGAAAGAGCGGGATTATATCCATTAAATGCGGCCTGTGCAGCCGTAAGACTGCACAGGCCGCCACCTCCTTTGCAACCGCTGTTTCAGGCGGGTTTCGCCGATCTGGCTTGCCTGACCCCGTTCATCACGCACACCACTCGCACCAGCGCGCTGAAATTTTTCACCCCGCCGTGACGCAAATGCACCTCACGGTCGACGTGGGACAGCAGCGAACTGATCGAACAGCAATTGTCTGCGGCCATATTGCCGAGGATGTTCCAGTAAATCTGCTCCAGCCGCAGACATGTCGCGTAGCCGTTCAAACGCACGGATCGCGACAACGGCTGAATCAGTGACATGTCGAATTCATTGGCGAACGGATCGAATTTCAGCTCATGCGGCAAGCCGACGATCCTCTCGCCCCGCCTGTCTCCCTCTACCATATCGGTGACACTCCTTTGTCATCTCTACTTGTGTGCAAAAGCCACATCCTGTGACTTCATCAAAACGCAGACACAAAGTTATATCCAGATGACTTATTGACCATCACCGTAGGATAAGCCGACGACAGAGGTAAGATTCCGGACAGCGCGGGCAGCCCTCAGGCATGCCCGCGCGCCGGGGTCAGGCTTCCAGCAAGGCGCGCAACATCCACGCGGTTTTCTCGTGGACCTGCATGCGCTGGGTCAGCAAGTCAGCCGTCGGCTCATCGCTGACCTTGTCGAGCAGCGGGAAGATGCCACGCGCGGTACGGGTCACAGCTTCCTGACCGTCGACCAGCTGTTTGATCATGTCCTCGGCACTCGGCACACCGACCTCCTCTTTGATCGAAGACAGACGCGCATAGGTGGCATAGGCGCCCGGCGCCGGAAAACCCAGCGCGCGAATGCGCTCGGCGATCAAATCCACGGCCAGCGCCAACTCGTTGTATTGCTCTTCGAACATCAAGTGCAGCGTTCGGAACATCGGGCCGGTGACGTTCCAGTGGAAGTTATGGGTTTTCAGATACAGCACGTAGGTGTCCGACAGCAGACGCGACAGCCCTTCGACGATGGACTTGCGATCCTCTTCACTGATACCGATATCGATTGCCATGTTTACCCCCTAACGGCGATTGAATTCATCCAACAGGTGCAGACCCACTCTAGCAAGGCTGTCGACACCCCGCAGCCCTGAATCGGTGCACAGCCTGCGACAAATCGACCGGTCGCCCTGCCGCTGGCCGGGCTGATTTGAGTAGCCGCAGGCTTTGCTGTTAAATAGGCAGTGTGTCGCCATGCCCCATTTTCCGGGGTGTTGCGCATAGGCTGATGCCGTGTACGTGCCTACCGCCTCTTATTTTGTTCCGAAGCGAACCGTGCGCCTTCAGCTCTTCCTTGTGAGCCGTCATAACGTGAGCCAATCAAAATGTTGAAAATCGTCCACCTGCTAATGGGCGCAGCGGCCTTGCTGCTGTCGTTCATACCCAGCTTGAAATCCGAAGCCGTTCCCTACCTGCAACAACCTGATGCACTTTACCTGGCCTTCTTCGGCCTGCTGAACCTGGTCATTGCTCCGGTGATTCCTTACTGGAACAAAGGCCCACGCCAGCATCTGCAAAATCTGGCCAGCGCTCTTCTGGTGCTGACTGTCGTCCTGCAAACCCTCACCCTGATCGCGCCAATGCCCGTCATCGCCGGCCAACCAGCTGTGCTGTTCAGCCTGGTGATTGCACTGGTTGCCGTGGTCGTACACCTGGCCGTCAGCTTCTATAGATCTTCACCGGCTGCCGCGCCAACCAACTACGACATGACCAACCGCGATACCGGCACCGTCAAGTGGTTCAACACCTCCAAAGGCTTCGGCTTTATCTCCCGGGACTCCGGCGATGATATTTTCGTGCACTTCCGTGCAATCCGTGGCGAAGGCCACCGCGTTCTGGTTGAAGGCCAGCGCGTGGAGTTTTCGGTGATGAACCGGGACAAAGGCCTGCAAGCCGAGGACGTGATCGCCGCTCTGCCGCGTCGCTGATCCAAGGCATAAAAAAACCGCGAGCAGCGTGCTGATCGCGGTTTTTTTTCGCCCGGCAAAAAGCGCTCGCCTCAATAGTGCGGCGGTGGCGCCTCTTCTTCGAAGGATCCGAACTGCCCGACCATTTCTTCCTGACGCTTGAGCAACGCAGCCATCTGCAATTGCAGGCGCTCGACCACTCGCTGCTGCGCCACCAGTACGTCGTTCAACGCCTGAATGGTGTCATCCTGAAACGCCAGGCGGCTTTCCAGATCGTTAACGCGTTGTTCCAGGCTCATGACTCAGGCCTCCGCAAAAGTGAATTCTTCGGTCAGTACCACACGCAACCGCGCGCGGATGGCCGCTACCTGCTCGCTGCTATAAGGCTTTGCCGGATGTTTGCCCCAGACCGGTGCCGGCCAGGCAGCGTCGTCACGCTTACGAACGATCACATGCATGTGCATCTGGCTGACTACGTTACCCAGGGTCGCGACGTTCATTTTGTCGGCATCGAACAAGTCCTTGAGCAACTCGGCCAGTGCGGTGGTTTCCAGCCATAGCTGTTGCTGGTCGGCGACATCCAACTGAAACAACTCGCTGATATCGTCGCGACGAGGCACCAGGATAAACCATGGGTAGTTGGCGTCGTTGGACAGCAGCAGGCGGCAGAGCGGGAAGTCACCGATTGCCAGCGTGTCCTGTTGAAGTCGTGAATCTAAAGCAAACACTGCGCGCACTCCCGGCTGATCTACATAATTCAGCTCAGCGGCCCTCCCTATGGACGGCGCACCAAGCGACAGAGCGGCAGCATACCTGCGAATGGACAGAGCTTCACGGCGACAGTGTGGTCTTTGCGTTGCCCTGGCGCCCCGACATGTGACATTTACGAGCACAACGCACCACGACGGAACCGGCATCGACCAAAAACGCAAAGAAATGACCATAAGCCCCGACTGCGTTCGAGCTGAGCCCACGCCTGAACTGTACGAATACCCAACAGCTGTAAATTTTTTTGCACCAAAACCGCACAGTGCGTCTACGCTCACTGCGTCGGGCATCCGCCGAATACTCACTGGCGGGGTGAACCGGTAACGTTTTTGGTTGTCGCGCGCGCATCACGGCGCAGCAACACCATAGGAAGAATCGCGTCAAGCCCTGATAAAAAGCGGCTTGGCGCCCAGTATTTATGAGGTTTTTACAGGCACAGGCAGGCGTTCGAAAAAATAACCGCAACAGAAATGCGGTTTGTGCACGCTTGTTGCATTCGTACACATATGGGCTATAAGCGCACCACGGGAAGTGGATGCCTCAAGCCCAAAAAAAACAGTGGCAGGGTTGCCCGATGGAGATTCAAGTGTTTTGCCAGGGACTCTTTTTTACCGATGCAAAAAGGCCCAGAAACAGCGAAAAAGTTGTCAGTCCGGCTGCGTCGGTACTGTGAATTTGCGACATCCACCACGCCATTTGCGACACCGTCGTAAAGAAGCTGAAAGGTTGGAATAGCAAGTATCGCCAACATTGTCGGCGTGATATAAGTTTGCGCCGACACAAAAAGAAAGAGCCGCCCAGATAATAAAACAGGTGGGACGGCAGTACTCTTCTAAAACCAAAGGAGCAAATCACGATGCGCGTGATGAAGTGGAGCATGATCGCACTGGCAGTTGCAGCAGCAGCCAGTACTCAGTTGGCTACGGCCGCCCCGTTTGTAAGTGATCAGTCTGAAGCCAAAGGCTTTGTTGAAGACGCGAAACTCACCGAGACGTTGAAGAACTACTACTTCAACCGCGACAACAAGAACGGTGGCGCTGACCAGAAAGACTGGACCCAAGGTTTCCTGGGTAACTTCACCTCCGGTTACACTCAAGGTACTGTCGGCGTAGGTATCGACGCTTTCGGTTACCTGGCTCTCAAACTGGACGGCGGTGACGGTACTTCCGGTTCGGGCAACATGAGCCGCAGCAACCACGTTGATCCTCTGAATGGTTCTCGCGATGTCGATGACAGCCAAGGTAAAGCCGGCGCTGCCATCAAATTCCGCGTTTCCAAAACCGAGCTGAAAGTCGGCGACCAGCAGCCAAGCACTGCTCCAGTGTTCGCTGTCGGCGGTTCCCGTATCATTCCGCAAACTGCCAGCGGTTTCCAGTTGCAGAGCAGCGAAGTCAAAGATCTTGACCTCGAAGCCGGTCACTTCTACTCGGCGACCAGCCAGGACAAGAACGCCCGCAACGGCGGTCTGTACGCGAACTACGCTGGCGTAGAAGCTGACTCGATCGACTATTTCGGCGGCAAATATGCCATCACCGAAAACCTGAGCGCATCGCTCTACGGCGCCAAACTGGAAGACATCTGGAACCAGTACTACGCCAACGTCAACCTCACCACCCCATTCGGTGGTGACACTTCGCTGAACACTGACTTCAACATCTACCGCACCACCGACACCGGTGACAAGCTGGCGGGTGACATCAGCAACACTGCCTTCTCCTTGGCAACTGCGCTGTCGTTCCTGAAAGCACACACCTTCACCCTGGCCTTCCAGAAGGTCAACGGCGACACCCCGTTCGACTACGTCGGTGTGGGTAAAAACAACCGTGGTGGCGACTCGATCTTCCTCGCCAACTCCATCCAATACTCTGACTTCAACGGTCCTGGCGAGAAATCGGTTCAAGCCCGTTACGACCTGAAAATGGCTGAGTACGGCGTTCCAGGCCTGAGCTTCATGGTTCGTTACGTTAAAGGTTGGGACATCGACGGTACCGGTCTGGCTGCAAACAGCCAATACCGCACCAACACCGGCGCACCGCTGTACGGTGAAGACGGTAAACACCACGAAACCAACTTTGAAGCCAAATACGTTGTTCAGTCTGGCCCGGCTAAAGACCTGTCCTTCCGCATTCGTCAAGCTTGGCACACTGCCAACGCTGACCAAGGCGAAGGCGACGTTAAAGAGTTCCGTCTGATCACCGAATACCCACTGAACATCTTGTAATTGCCAGTGGTTAGTTTGGAAGCATAAAAAAAGGCCCATCTTGCGATGGGCCTTTTTTATTGTCTGTCACTTGCAGTAATTTTCTGACCAACAAGTCAGGAAATTAATTAGCAACCTATCATTTTACTGCCGACTCCTGAACCATGCGAATAACACGCTGCGGAAAAGGAATATCAATGCCGGCAGTCTTTAAACGATCACGCGACTGTTCGTTAAACATGAACATCACATCCCAATAGTCTGCGGTTTTAACCCACACACGCAGGGAAACAGTGATCGAACTGTCACCCAGGGTAGAAATCACCGCTTGTGGCGCAGGATCCTGCAGAACACGGTCATCCTTGGCCAGATCCAACAACACCTGACGGGCCTTTTGCAGATCGGCTTCGTAATCCACGCCCACATCGAAGACAACCTTGCGGGTTGGCTGACGGTTGGTGTTGGTGATGATGCCGTTCGACAGGTTGCCGTTTGGCACGATGATGGTCTTGTTGTCGCCGGTACGCAGCACCGTGTGGAAAATCTGGATGCTGTCGACCGTACCCGACACACCTTGCGCTTCGATCCAGTCACCGATACGGAACGGACGGAACAGCAGAATCAGCACGCCGCCGGCGAAATTCGCCAGACTGCCCTGCAACGCCAGGCCGATGGCCAGACCGGCAGCACCGATCGCAGCAACGAACGAGGTGGTTTCAACACCGATCATCGACGCGACGCTGACGATCAACAGCACCTTGAGAATGATGTTGGCCAGGCTGCTGATGAAACCTTGCAGCGCCAGGTCCGCGTTACGCAGAGCCAGCAGACCGCCAAGCTTTTGCGTGACCTTGTTGATCAGCCACCAGCCGATGGCCAGGGTGATCACTGCCAGCAGCACACGGCTGCCGTATTCCATGATCATCGGGATCCACGCCTGGGATGCCTTGACCAGGTTGTCTACCTCAGCATTCAAATCCATGTTCTAACTCCTGATTTCCGGCCATTCGGCACGCGAAAGATGAACGGTAGAAAACCGCCGGGTTGTGCATAAATGCAATGTGGGAGCGAGCCTGCTCGCGAAAGGGGAGTGTCATTCAGCAAGGAGGTCGACTGACACGCCGCCTTCGCGAGCAGGCTCGCTCCCACAGGGCCGCGGAAAGCTTAGTCGCGGAAGTTGTTGAACTGCAGCGGCATGCCGAATTCTTTCGCACGCAGGGCGGCGATGGCTTCTTGCAGATCGTCACGCTTCTTGCCGGTCACACGTACCTGCTCGCCCTGAATGGCGGCTTGTACCTTGAGTTTGGCGTCCTTGATGTGGCCGACGATTTTCTTCGCCAGCTCTTTGTCGATACCTTCCTTGAGGATGGCGTCCTGCTTCATCAGCTTGCCCGAAGCGTAAGCGTCCTTGACCTCAAGGCACTGCACGTCGATCTTGCGCTTGACCAGCGCCAGCTTGAGGATTTCGATCATCGCTTCCAGCTGGAACCCGGCTTCAGCGGTCAGGCTGACGGTGAGGTCCTTTTCCTTGAACTCGAAGCTGCCTTTGCCTTTCAGGTCATAACGACGATCGAGTTCCTTCACGGCGTTCTCGACCGCGTTGGTGAGTTCGTGTTTGTCCAGTTCGGATACCACGTCGAACGACGGCATGTAATCTCTCCAATAAAAAGGCGCGCTCGATGTGGATGGAGCGCGCTTGGCTTGCGGTTAAAATCGGGCTCATTATAACGGGTCTTTTCCTGTCGACACGGCGAGCCGCACATGCCTGCAACCAATCGAGCAAAAAACTGATGTCTACCCCTTGGCATGTTCTCGGCGCCGGCAGTCTCGGCACACTGTGGGCTACACGACTGGCCCGGGCCGGTGTGCCGGTCAGGTTGATCGTGCGCGACGCCGCGCGCTTGCAAAGCTACAACGCCGCGGGTGGTTTGACGCTCGTGGAACAGGGACAAGCGAATACTTATGCAGTTCCCGGCGAGACCCCGGACAGCCCCGAACCGATCCGTCGCCTGCTGGTGGCCTGCAAGGCCTACGACGCTGAAAGTGCGGTCGCCCTCCTCGCCCCGCGCCTGGCACCCGATGCCGAACTGATCCTGTTGCAAAACGGCCTCGGCAGTCAGGATGCCGTCGCCGCAATAGTGCCGCAGGCGCGCTGTATCAGCGCGTCCAGCACCGAGGGCGCGT
Organism: Pseudomonas sp. NPDC087598; assembly: GCF_044743525.1. Classification (NCBI taxonomy): domain Bacteria; kingdom Pseudomonadati; phylum Pseudomonadota; class Gammaproteobacteria; order Pseudomonadales; family Pseudomonadaceae; genus Pseudomonas; species Pseudomonas sp. NPDC087598. The sequence goes on from NZ_JBIUWQ010000016.1 coordinate 16,781, forward strand.
TCCGCGACGGTGACTGGCGCGTGGTGTTCGCCGGCCACGGTTTCACCTGGCTGGGCGATGCCGCGCATCCGGTGGCGCCGATCTGGCTGGACGATCTGCAGGCGGCGAAAATCCCCCATGAATGGAGCACCGACATCCTCACGCGACTGTGGCGCAAACTGGCGCTCAACTGCGCGATCAATCCGTTGACCGTGTTGCATGGCTGCCGAAACGGCGGATTGCTGGAGCATCACTGCGAAGTCGCCACACTGTGCGCCGAGCTGGCCGAATTACTGGAGCGTTGCGGCCAGCCAGCCGCCGCTGACAATCTGCAACAGGAAGTCGAACGGGTGATCCAGGCCACCGCTGCCAATTACTCGTCGATGTATCAAGACGTGGCCAACCAGCGCCGCACCGAAATCAGCTATCTATTGGGCCACGCCTGCAAAGTCGCTGCGCGCCACCAACTGAACCTGCCGCACCTTAGCCAATTGCAGCAGCGTCTGGTCGCTCATCTCGAAAGCCTTGGATTGCCCAGCGACTGAGCAGGGGCTACGCTGGCCACTTGTTCCTTTGCTGCGAAAACCCTGATGCCATTGCGCCAGCGCCTCGAAAACCTGCCGGTCGGCCAGAAACTGTTGGCCGCCCTGCTGGTGCTGTTGACCACTGTGTTGCTGGTCGCCAACCTGACTTTTATCAGCGCCGCTTATTACATCTCCCAGGAAAGCATGGCCCCGCAGGCCTTGCAGACCATTGGCCGGTTGATCTCCAACCCGAGCCTGGTCAGTGAAGCGCTGCAATCGCCGCAAAGCGCCGAACGCCTGCTCAACGAACTCGACAGCTATTCGCCGTTGCGCGCCGCCGCGTTGTATGACGGCAAGGGCGAACGCCTGGCGCAAGTGCAGCACGGGGACAAACTCGCTCTGCCGGAACGCTACCGACACATCGAAGCCTGGCAGCTCACCGAATTTCGCAGTAATCAACTGATCACCCTGCCCCGCCCCGGCACTGCGCCGGGCCATCTGCTGCTGGTGGCCAGCAGTGAACTGCCGATGGCCTTTTATACCGGCACGCTGACGGCGAGCCTCGGTATCCTGATTTTCAGCGTGCTGTTGTGGCTGGTGATTGCCCGGCAGATCAAACGCCTGATCACCCGGCCGATCCATCAGCTTGAAGAGCTGTCACGTCAGGTCACCCGCGAGGAGAACTACGCCCTGCGCGCCTCACGCGGCAACCATGACGAAATCGGCAGCCTCGCCGAAGCGTTCAACACCATGCTCTCGCGCATCGAAGCCCGCGAGCAGCAACTCAAACGCGCCCGCGATGATTCCCAGGCCGCTTACGATCAGGCGCAAGGGCTGGCCGAAGAAACCCGCCACACCAATCGCAAGCTGGAACTCGAAGTTCAGGTGCGCAGCAAGATCGAGAAGAAACTCACCGGTTTCCAGAACTACCTCAACAGCATCATCGACTCGATGCCATCTGCGCTGATCGCGCTCGATGAGCAGCTCTACGTCACGCAGTGGAATCAGGAAGCCAGCGCTCTCTCCGGCACTCGGCTGGACGAAGCGCTGAACCAGCCGATCTTCCTCGCTTTCGAACCGCTCAAGCCGTTCCTGCCGCAACTCAAGCAGACCGTTGAGCAACACACCGTGGCGAAAATCGAGCGGGTTACGTGGTTCAAGGACGATGAACCGAAGCACTACGCCCTGACCTTTTACCCGCTGATGGGCGGCGCCGGCCGTGGTGTGGTGATCCGTATCGACGACATCACCCAGCGCCTGTCGCTGGAAGAAATGATGGTGCAGTCGGAAAAAATGCTTTCGGTCGGCGGCCTTGCAGCCGGCATGGCCCACGAGATCAACAATCCGCTCGGCGCAATCCTGCACAACGTGCAAAACATCCGCCGCCGGCTGTCGACAGAACTGCCGAAGAACCTCGAAACCGCCGAACAACTGGGCATTGAACTGGACACGGTCAATCGTTACCTGCAAGGGCGGGAAGTCCCGCAACTGCTCGACGGCATTCAACAGGCCGGTGCCCGGGCGGCGAAAATCGTCACCCATATGCTTAGTTTCAGCCGCCGCAGCACCCGACAAATGGCCCCGTGCGATCTGCCGGCTCTGATCGATCAAGCGGTGGAAATCGCCGGCAATGATTTCGATCTGGCCATTGGTTTCGACTTCAAGGGTCAGGCGATCATCCGCCAGTTCGACCCGGCGCTCGGCCCGGTGCCCGGCACGGCCAACGAGCTGGAGCAAGTGCTGCTCAACCTGCTGAAAAACGCCGCCCAAGCAATTCACCAGCGCGAAGACGACAGCGAGCCAGGGCGAATCATCCTGCGCACCCGACTCAATCCGCCGTGGGCGGAAATTCAGGTCGAGGACAACGGCATCGGCATGAGCGAGAACGTGCGCAAACGCACCTTCGAGCCGTTCTTCACTACCAAGGAAATCGGCCAGGGCACGGGCCTTGGTTTATCCGTGTCGTACTTCATCATCACCAACAATCACAAAGGCCAGATGGAAGTGCAGTCGGCGCCCGGGCAAGGCACGTGTTTCACCTTGCGCCTGCCGCTGGCCCAGCCGCTACCCATCGCCGCAGAAACCAATCAACTGACGAGGTAAACCATGGGCTTTCGCCTGTCGAAGATCTACACCCGCACCGGCGACAAGGGCGAAACCGGCCTGGGCGATGGCCGCCGCGTGCCCAAGGATCACCCGCGCATCGAAGCGATTGGTGAAGTCGATACGCTGAACAGTCAGGTCGGCGTGCTGCTGGCCGGGTTGATTGCCGAGCGTCAGGCAACGCCCGGGTTGAATGAATTGATCGAAGTGCTGGCGCCTTGTCAGCATCGGCTGTTCGACCTCGGTGGCGAGCTGGCGATGCCGGCGTATCAGGCGTTGAATGCGACGGAGATCGAGCGACTGGAAGCGGCGATTGATGTGTGGAATGAAGAATTGGGGCCGCTGGAGAATTTTATTCTGCCCGGTGGCTCGATGTTGATTGCGCAGGCGCATGTCTGCCGCAGTCTGGCGAGAAGTGCCGAGCGGCGTTGTCAGCATCTGAACGCACTTGAGCCGTTGGCCGGGGTTGGCCTGGCTTACATCAATCGGTTGTCGGATTTGTTGTTTGTGGCGGCGCGGTTGATTGCGCGGCGGCAGGGGATTGCCGAAATATTGTGGCAACCTGCGGCTAAACCTCAGGAAATCTAGCGCCTGTCAGGACGCCTTCGCGAGCAGGCTCGCTCCCACAGTGAAATGCATTCCAAATGTGGGAGCGAGCCTGCTCGCGATGAGGCCAGAGGCCTTTTACAAAGCCTCAGGCCAGAACGCCCGAATCCCCGCCACACCTTGAGCCCCAGAACTCCAGGCCTTCTCGCGCTCCGCCGGTCCAACTCCGCCCAACAAAAACACCGGCTTGCTGAACCCTTCGATCAACGTCGAAGCCTGCTCCCAGCCCAGCGGCTGCGCCTCCGGGTGAGTCAGCGTCGGTTGCACCGGCGACAGCGTCACGAAATCCACGCCCATCTGCTCGGCCAGCGCCAGTTCCTCAGCGTTGTGGCAGGACGCCGCCAACCAGCGCTCCGCCGGCAATGGTCGCCCCGCCGCCGCATATTTGCGCAATTGCGCGGCGGTGATGTGCCAACCGGCGGACGGGAAATCACCGAGCCATTCAAACGGCCCCTTGATCATCAATTGCGCCTTGCCTGCACACAGACCCGCCGCATCCACCGCCAGATCGCGGTACTTGGGGTCGTAACCGTTCGGCGCACGTAGCTGGATCAGTTTGATCCCGCCCGCGATTGCCTTCTGGATGCCGCGCAGCAAGGCAGGCGTTTCAAGGTCTTCCGGGGTGATCAAGTACTCAGCGGGCAACCGCGCCGCGGCCACGATCGGCTGGTTGGCCGCCGGGAACTCGTAGTTCGCCAACTCCTTCGCGGTCACCCAGGCCAACGGTTGACCTTCGGCGCCGTGCGGTTCACCGCTGAAGCTCGACACTTCCCAGACATCCAGCAATACCTGCTTGTCGGGATAATCGTGACGCACCTTGATCAAGGGCCGGGCGGCCCCCACGACAATGCCCAACTCTTCTTGCAGCTCGCGGGCCAGCGCGGTTTCGACCGACTCGTCAGCCTCGACCTTGCCGCCGGGGAATTCCCACAGGCCACCCTGGTGCTGGGTATCGGCACGACGGGCGATGAGGATTTTGCCAGCCTCGTCACGAATGACGGCAGCGGCGACGTGTACACGTTTCACGGATTCAACTCCTCCAGTCCAGCCTTTTGCCAGGCCTTGAAGGCCGGCCATTGGTAGACGGTTTCAACATAGGCTGCGTCGGCGGCCGGCAGCTTCACTTGATAGCTGCGCAGACGCACGGCAATCGGGGCGAAGAACGCATCGGCCAGGCTCACGCGGCCAAACAAGTACGGCCCGTCTTCAGTGGCGACGGCGCGGCATTCGGCCCACAGCGCGAGCATGCGTTCGATATCGACCTTCACCTCCGGCGGCACCGGGTTCAGCGGCGCGTCGTGGCTCAGGTTGAACGGCATGTGGTTGCGCATGGCGAAGAAGCCGCTGTGCATTTGTGCGCAGGCGGATCGGGCTTGGGCACGGGCAAAGAGGTCGGTGGGCCAGAGCTGCTCGGACGGGAACTGTTCGGCGAGGTATTCGGCAATCGCCAGGGAGTCGGCAATCGTCCCGCGGGCGGTGTTCAGCAGCGGCACCTTCGCGGTCGGCGAATGCTTGAGCAGCCGTTCGCGAGTGTCGGGTTTGCCGAGTTTGATCAGCTCTTCGGTGTAGGGTGCACCGGTCAGCTCAACGGCCAGTGCGGCGCGCAGGGACCAGGAGGAAAGCAGTTTGTCGCCGATGATCAGGTGCAAGGACATGGTTGGGTGCCTTCTCGTCAGGGAAACAATCCAGAATGTCTGGCGTCTGGTCGTCCGTCATCGCGGGCAAGCCCGCTCCCACAGGTAGTTTGGTGTACGCAATATTTGTGAACGACACAAAACCCTGTGGGAGCTGGCTTGCCAGCGATGAGGCCGGAAGCCGCTCCCACCTTATGGATCAAGTGCGGTATTCAGCGTTGATCTTCACATACTCATGCGACAGGTCGGTGGTCCAGATGGTTTCGCTGCAATCGCCGCGACCCAGCTCGATGCGGATGGTGATTTCTTCCTGCTGCATCACGGCCGAGCCCTGCGCTTCAGTGTAGGTCGCAGCGCGGGCGCCACGGCTGGCAATGCACACGTCGCCAAGGAACACGTCGATCTTGCTCACGTCCAGATCCGGTACACCGGCACGGCCGACAGCGGCGAGAATACGGCCCCAGTTCGGGTCGGAGGCGAACAGCGCGGTCTTGATCAGCGGCGAATGCGCCACGGTGTAGCCAACGTCCAGGCACTCCTGGTGATTGCCGCCGCCATTGACTTCAACGGTGACGAACTTGGTCGCGCCTTCACCGTCGCGGACGATAGCTTGCGCCACGTCCATGCACACTTCGAACACCGCTTGCTTCAGTTTGGCGAACAACTCGCCTTCGGCGCGGGTGATCTCCGGCAGCGCAGCCTTGCCGGTGGCGATCAGCATGCAGCAGTCGTTGGTCGAGGTGTCGCCGTCGATGGTGATGCGGTTGAACGACTTGTTGGCGCCGTCGAGCATCAGATTATGCAGCACATCGCGGGAGACTTTGGCGTCGGTGGCGATGTAACCGAGCATGGTCGCCATGTTCGGGCGGATCATGCCCGCGCCCTTGCTGATGCCGGTGACAGTGATGGTCACGCCGTCATGCTCAAACTGGCGGCTGGCACCCTTGGGCAGGGTGTCGGTGGTCATGATGCCGGTGGCGGCAGCTTCCCAGTTGTTTTCCGAGAGGTCGTCCAGCGCGGCTTGCAGTGCGCCTTCGATCTTCTCGACTGGCAGTGGCTCGCCGATCACCCCGGTGGAATACGGCAGGATCTGGCTGGCATCGACGCCCGTCAGCTCGGCCAGTTTCGCGGTGGTGCGCTCGGCAGCAGCCAGGCCCGGCTCGCCGGTGCCGGCGTTGGCATTGCCAGTGTTGGTCAGCAGATAACGAACAGCGTTCTGTACGCGTTTTTTCGCCAGGATCACCGGCGCTGCACAAAAGGCGTTCAAGGTGAACACGCCCGCCACGGTGGAACCTTCGGCGCAGCGCATCACCACGACATCCTTGCGCCCCGGGCGCTTGATGCCGGCCGAGGCGATACCGAGTTCAAAACCGGCAACTGGGTGCAACGTTGGCAAAGGACCAAGACCAACAGCCATGAATGCGCTCCTTACTCAATGATGTCAGCACCGCCACTCGCAGCGACGGTGGTTTAAATGGCAAAACGCCGCGACGGCAGAAGCCGGTCGCGGCGCGGGTATTTCAGCGATTGAAACGGGTTTTACTGGATCTGCCCGTGGCAATGCTTGAATTTCTTGCCCGAACCGCAGTAGCACAGTTCGTTGCGGCCCAGCTTCTGCTCATTGCGAACCGGGGCGGTGGCGAGGGCCAAATCGACCTCTTCACCCAATGCTTCCGGTTGATCCAGACCTGGCGCTTCGGCGTGTTCGAACTGCATGCGGGCGGCCAGTGCTTCGGCTTCCTGACGCAGGCGTTGCTCTTCGGCTTCCGGATCTTCGCGGCGAACCTGAACGTGCGACAGCACACGGATCGAGTCGCGCTTGATCGAATCCAGCAGCTCAGAGAACAGCGTGAACGACTCGCGCTTGTATTCCTGCTTCGGGTTCTTCTGGGCGTAGCCACGCAAGTGGATGCCGTGACGCAGGTGATCCATGGTCGACAGGTGGTCTTTCCACAAATCGTCGAGTACGCGCAGAACGATTTGCTTCTCGAAGGAGCGCAGTGCGTCGGCACCAGCCTGATCTTCTTTTTCGTTGTACGCCGCCATCAGCTCGGTCATGAGCTTCTCGCGCAGGGTTTCTTCGTACAGGTGATCGTCTTCGTCGAGCCATTGCTGGATCGGCAGTGTCACGCCGAAATCGCTGGCAATCGACGCTTCCAGACCGGCCACGTCCCACTGCTCAGGCAGCGATTGCGGCGGAATGTGCGCGCTGACAGTCGCGTTGAGCACGTCCTGACGGAAGTCGGCGATGGTTTCACCGATGTTGGTCGCGGCCAGCAACGTGTTACGCATGTGATAAATCACTTTACGCTGTTCGTTGTTGACGTCGTCGAACTCGAGCAGTTGCTTGCGAATGTCGAAGTTGCGGCCTTCAACCTTACGCTGCGCCTTCTCGATCGCGTTGGTGACCATGCGGTGCTCGATCGCTTCGCCCGGCTGCATGCCCAGGGCTTTCATGAAGTTCTTCACCCGGTCAGAGGCAAAGATGCGCATCAGGCTGTCTTCCAGCGACAGGTAGAAGCGGCTGGAACCGGCGTCACCCTGACGGCCGGCACGGCCACGCAGCTGGTTGTCGATACGACGGGATTCGTGACGCTCGGAAGCAATCACTTGCAGACCGCCGGATTCCAGCACTTGCTGGTGACGCTTCTGCCAGTCGGCCTTGATCTGGGCGATCTGCTCAGGGGTCGGGTCTTCCAGCGAAGCGACTTCAACTTCCCAGTTACCGCCCAGCAGGATGTCGGTACCACGACCGGCCATGTTGGTGGCGATGGTCAGTGCACCCGGACGACCGGCCTGCGCGATGATCTCGGCTTCTTTTTCGTGGAACTTGGCGTTCAGAACCTTGTGTTCGATGCCTTCCTTCACGAGCAGGCTGGACATGTGCTCGGAGGTTTCGATGGTCGCAGTACCCACCAGAACCGGACGGCCAGCGGCCATGCTTTCCTTGATGTCCGCCACGATTGCCGCGTACTTCTCTTCGGCAGTGAGGAACACCAGGTCGTTGAAGTCTTTACGCGCCAACGGCTTGTTCGGCGGAATGACCATGACTTCCAGACCATAGATCTGGTGGAATTCGAACGCTTCGGTGTCAGCGGTACCGGTCATGCCGGACAGCTTGGTGTACAGACGGAAGTAGTTCTGGAACGTGGTCGAGGCCAGGGTCTGGCTCTCGGCCTGAATGTTCAGACCTTCTTTCGCTTCGATGGCCTGGTGCAGGCCTTCGGACAGACGACGACCCGGCATGGTACGACCGGTGTGTTCGTCGACCAGCACGACCTGGCCGTCCTGCACGATGTATTCGATGTTGCGGTTGAACAGCTTGTGCGCACGCAGACCGGCATACACGTGGGTCAGCAGGCCCAGGTTATGCGCCGAGTACAGGCTCTCGCCTTCAGCCAGCAGGCCGACGCGGGTGAGCATGTCTTCGATGAACTGGTGACCGGCTTCGTTGAGTTCGACCTGTCGGGTCTTCTCGTCAACGGTGTAGTGGCCAGCCTTGGTGACTTCGCCTTCGACTTCTTCAACGTGCAGTTCCAGCTGCGGGATCAGTTTATTGATCTCCATGTACAGCTTGGAGCTGTCCTCGGCCTGACCGGAAATGATCAGCGGGGTACGCGCTTCGTCGATGAGGATGGAGTCGACTTCGTCGATCACGGCAAAATTGAGTTCGCGCTGGAATTTTTCTTCCATGCTGAACGCCATGTTGTCGCGCAGGTAGTCGAAACCGAATTCGTTGTTGGTGCCGTAGGTGATGTCGGCAGCGTAAGCCAGGCGCTTCTCTTCCGGCGGCTGGAACGGCGTCACGACGCCGACGGTCAGGCCGAGGAATTCATACAGCGGGCGCATCCAGTTGGCGTCACGGCGGGCCAGGTAGTCGTTCACCGTCACAACGTGCACGCCCTTGCCGGACAGTGCGTTGAGGTAAACACCCAGGGTAGCCACGAGGGTTTTACCCTCACCGGTACGCATCTCGGCGATCTTGCCTTCGTGCAGGGTCATGCCGCCGACGAGTTGTACGTCGAAGTGGCGCATCCCCATGATGCGCTTGCCGGCTTCGCGGGCGACCGCAAAGGCTTCTGGCAACAGCTTGTCGAGGGTTTCCCCTTTGGCGATGCGGGCCTTGAACTCGTCGGTCTTGGCGCGCAATTGATCGTCCGAAAGGGCTACCATTTGCTCTTCGAAGGCATTGACGAGCTGCACCGTCTTGAGCATGCGTTTGACTTCACGCTCGTTCTTGCTTCCAAAAAGTTTCTTTAACAAAGGCGCAAACATATCGGCAGGATCTTCCACACTAAAGGGATGGAGGGCGGCCCCGTTGAGCGTCGCCCGTGCAGCCCTCATGGCCGCATGCGAACGAGCATTCTACCCGGAAACGGAAGTGAGGAAAGTGGCGATGTTCCACGATGCTGGCACTGCGCTTTGACGGGGCTCAGTTAAAATAGGGGCGTTTTGCTCAACTTCAAGTCATACAAGGAAGAAGTTAGTCGTTGATTTAATGGGTAAAGCGTGGGCAAAAGCAATGGGCGAGTGATTTCAGCGCTTTCTGCTACCATGGCGTTTCTGTTACTTCAGGTGTTCGATCATGGCATTTCGCCCTCTTACGGCCAGAGCACCCGCCGTTTTGCTACGCGAAGCCAAGCCGCTCAAAGCCATCCTCGGCCATGCCCAACGACTGGGTCATCTGCAACGCCTGCTCGAAAGCCAACTGCAACCCGCCGCCCGCGAACATTGTCATGTCGCGTCGTGGCGCGAAGGCAGCCTGTTGCTGATTGTCACCGACGGTCATTGGGCGACACGCTTGCGTTATCAGCAGAAGCGCCTGCAACGGCAATTGCAGATGTTCGACGAGTTCGCCAGCCTGACGCGGATTCTGTTCAAGGTACAACCGCCGACGGTCCAGCGCGGAGCGACCGGGCACACCATGGATCTGTCGACGGATGCGGCGGCGACGATTCAGGCGACGGCAGACGGGATCAGTGATCCGGGGCTACGGGCGGCGCTGGAGCGGTTGGCGGCGCACGCCAAAGCCAAAACCTGAAAGCATGACCCTGTAGGAGTGAGCCTGCTCGCGATAGCGGTGGGTCAGTCAACATCGTCGTCACTGACCTGACGCAATCGCGAGCAGGCTCACTCCTACATTTTGATCAGCGGCGCTTGCTGCCGCCGAGCAGGGAGCCCATAAGGCCACGCACCAATTGTTTGCCGAGGTTGTTGGCGGCCTGACGCATGGCCGATTTCAGCGCTTGGCCGGCGGCCGTGCCGAGAAACTCTCCCGCCCTGTCGGCCAGGCTTGGCTCTTCAACGGCAGGCTTCCCGACGGGTGCTTCGGTCTCAGGCGCCAACCCCTTACGGCCCATCAAAATTTCATACGCCGACTCACGGTCAATCGGTTTGTCATACCGCCCCTTGAACGGCGAACCGGCAATCAGCATCCTGCGCTCGGTTTCAGTCAACGGCCCGATCCGCGATTGCGGCGGCGCGACCAGCACGCGCTGAACCATTTCCGGCGTGCCTTTCTCGGCCAGCGTGCCCACCAGTGCCTCGCCAATCCCCAACTCGGTCAACACCGACAACGTGTCGAACGCCGGATTCGGCCGGAAGCCGTCCGCCACCGCCCGAAGGGATTTCTGCTCTTTGGCGGTGAACGCGCGCAAGCCATGCTGAATGCGCAGGCCCAGTTGCGCCAGCACGTCATCGGGCAAATCCGCCGGCGATTGCGTAACGAAATACACGCCCACGCCTTTCGAACGGATCAGCCGCACCACCTGTTCCAGCCGCTCCTGCAAGGCCTTCGGTGTATCGCCGAACAACAAATGCGCCTCATCGAAAAACAGCGCCAGCAACGGTTTGTCGGCATCACCGCGCTCCGGCAGTTGTTCGAACAATTCCGCCAGCAGCCACAGCAGGAACGTCGCGTAAACCTTCGGCGCCTCGTGCACCAGACGGCTGGCATCGAGCAGATGAATGCGCCCACGACCGTCAGCCGTCGGTTGCAGGATGTCTTCGAGTTGCAGCGCCGGCTCGCCAAACAAGGCTTCGGCGCCCTGCTGCTCCAGCGTCGCCAGACGACGCAACAGCGCCTGACTGGAACCGGTGGTCATCAGCGCCGCATCTTCGCCCAACAGTTGCGGATTTTCCTTGAGGTGATTGAGCAGCGCTTTCAGATCTTTCAGATCGAGCAACAACAAACCTTCGCGATCCGCCACCTTGAACGCCGCGTACAGCGCCGACTGCTGGCTGTCGGTGAGTTCGAGCAGACTGCCGATCAGCAGCGGACCCATTTCACTCAGCGTCGTGCGCAGCGGATGGCCGGACTCGCCGTGGATATCCCACAAAGTCACCGGATACGCCTGCGGCTTGTAATTGAGCCACGGCATCCCGGCGATGCGCTCGGCGACCTTGCCCTGCGGGTTGCCGGCGGCACCGAGGCCACACAGATCACCTTTGATGTCAGCGGCAAATACCGCGACCCCGGCGTCGCTGAACGCTTCAGCCAAACGTTGCAAGGTGACGGTTTTACCGGTACCGGTGGCGCCGGCAACCAGTCCGTGGCGGTTCGCCAGGCGCATGGCCTGAGCAATCTGTTGGCCTGCGAGATCAGCGCCGATTACGAGTTGCGAGGAGTCAGGCATTTTGTCACCTAATGGTTAATCTTTGATTCTGCATGGCCGATAAAGAGGAGTGAGAGACCCCGACCACAAGTCAGGCCGGACATTTCCCTAAGGAGAGACGGAAATATCAGCTTACTTTCACCCTTGCCCATTTTGCGCGCTTCTATAAAAGCACGCCCTGGACATTAAGACCTTAGCGGAACCCCAAGCCATGAACAAAAATCTGCGCTTCAGCCATAAAATTTTGCTTGCCGCCGCCCTCATCGTCATTGCCGCCTTCGCCTCGTTTACGCTGTACAACGACTGGTTGCAGCGCAATGCGATCCGCGCTGACCTGAACAACTATCTCAACGAGATGGGCGAGGTCACCGCCGGCAATATCCAGACCTGGCTCAGCGGCCGCATTCAGTTGGTCGAAAACGCCTCCCAGAACATTGCCCTCAATCCCGACCCCGCCAACGTCGCCAGTCTACTGGAACAGAAAACCCTGACGTCGACGTTCATGGCCACCTATCTGGGTGATGCCACCGGCCACTTCACCATACGCCCGGACGTGAAGATGCCGGACGGTTTCGATCCACGGGTACGCCCTTGGTATAAAGGTGCCGAAAGCAGCAGCACCTCGACCCTGACCGAACCGTACATCGACGCGGCGACCGGGCAATTGATCATTTCCATCGCCACCGCCTCGAAAAAGGCTGGCCAGAGTGTTGGCGTGGTCGGCGGCGACCTGAGCCTGCAATCGCTGGTCGACACCCTCGCCGCCCGGGATTTCGACGGCATGGGTTACGTGTTCCTGGTCAGCGCCGACGGCAAGATCCTCGTGCACCCGGACAAAGCGCTGGTGATGAAATCGCTTAAAGAAGCGTATCCGCAGGACACCCCGCGCATCAGCAGCGACTTCAGTGAAGTCACCGTCGATGGCAAAACCCGCATCGTCACCTTCGCCCCGATCAAGGGCCTGCCGTCGGTGAACTGGTACATCGGCCTGTCGGTTGATAAAGACCAGGCCTTCGCGATGCTCAGCCAGTTCCGCACCTCGGCAGTGATTGCTACCGTGATTGCCGTGGCGATCATCCTCGCGCTGCTGGGCATGCTGATCCGTATTCTGATCCAGCCGCTGCACGTCATGACCCGTGCCATGGAAGACATTGCCGACGGCGAAGGTGACCTGACCAAACGCCTGACCATCGTCAATAACGATGAATTCGGAGTGCTGGGCACCGCGTTCAACCGCTTCGTCGAGCGTATTCATGGCTCGATCCGCGAAGTGTCGTCGGCCACCGGCCAAGTCAACGAAGTCGCCCTGCGCGTAGTCGCCGCGTCGAACTCGTCGATGTACAACTCTGACCAACAGGCTTCGCGCACCAGCAGCGTTGCCGCCGCGATCAACCAACTCGGTGCCGCCGCTCAGGAAATTGCGCGCAATGCCGCGCAAGCCTCGAACCAGGCCAGCGACGCGCGTAATCTTGCCGAAGATGGCCAGCAAGTGGTGGATCGCAGCATCAAGGCAATGAACCAGTTGTCGAGCATGCTCAGCGCGTCCAGCAGCAACATCGAGTCGCTGAACAGCAAAACCGTGAACATCGGCCAGATTCTCGAAGTGATCACCAGCATTTCCCAGCAAACCAACCTGCTGGCGCTCAACGCCGCGATTGAAGCGGCGCGTGCCGGTGAAGCCGGTCGTGGTTTCGCCGTGGTGGCGGACGAAGTGCGTAACCTGGCGCACCGCACTCAGGAATCGGCGCAGCAGGTGCAGACCATGATCGAAGAGCTGCAAGTCGGCGCCCGTGAATCGGTGAGCACCATGAGCGACAGCCAGCGCCACAGCCAGGACAGCGTGGAAATCGCCAACCTGGCGGGTGAGCGTCTGAACAGCGTGACTCAGCGTATCGGCGAGATCGACGGGATGAACCAGTCGGTGGCGACGGCGACCGAAGAGCAGACCGCCGTGGTTGAATCGATCAACGTCGATATCACCGAGATCAATACGCTGAACCAGGAAGGCGTGGAGAACTTGCAGGCGACGTTGCGGGCTTGTTCGGACCTGGAGCAGCAGGCTTCGCGGCTGAAGCAGTTGGTGGGCAGTTTCCGCATCTGAAGATCAAAAACATCCCCCTCACCCCAACCCTCTCCCCCAAGGGGGCGAGGGGGAAAGGGGGCAGATTTTCAAGCCTTTCAAAACTGAGTTCGACTCGAACTTGCAGGTCGATGCATCCAGCCCAAACACCTCGATAAGTCCCCTCTCCCTCCGGGAGAGGGTTAGGGTGAGGGCTGTTCTCAGTTCCACCGCGCAATCCCGACCGAACATCTATTCTGGATAAAGGTCAACCAAGGGATAACCACACAGCGGAGGAACGATCACCTTGCATATCGCCGACATCAGCCTGTTTTACGCCCCGACCAGCGGCGGCGTTTACAGCGATCCCGCCCCCGTCCTGGCTACTGACTGAAGGACGCACTCCGATGACCAAAATCAACTGGCTCGCTCAACAGCGCGGTCAACCGGGACGCGCCGCATGAGTCGCGGCATCGTCTTGTTGCTCGGCCTGCTCGCCGCCGTGCTGATCCCGCTGCTGCTCGGTGGCAGCGACATCTGGGCGCGCCTGCAAAGCTTTCCGCTGCCATGGCTGCTGATCCTGTTCGGCATGATTCTGCTGTGCTGGGGCATCAACACCCTGCGCCTGCGTTTGTTGCTGGGCGACCAGCGAGAACGCGTCACACCGATAAAAAGCCTCGGCGTGGTCATGGCCGCCGAGTTCGCTTACTGCGCAACACCCGGCGGCAGTGGTGGCCCGCTGACGATCATGGCGTTACTGGCCCGCTGCGGTGTGCGCCCGGCCCGGGGCAGCGCGGTGTTTGCAATGGATCAGCTCAGCGATTTGCTGTTCTTTCTCTGCGCCCTCAGCGGGATTTTGATTTACGCGTTGTTCCAGCACCTCAGCGATCGCATGGAAGGGTTGCTGATTGTCAGCGCCGTGTCGCTGTTCGGCGGGCTGTGCAGTTGCGTACTGCTGGCGCGCTACCACCGCCGCCTGATTCGCCACAGCGGACGCTTGTTGATCCGCCTGAACGTGCGCGCCAGCACCCGCCGCCGCTGGGCACGCAAGCTGCTGCACTTTCTCGCAGCGTTCATCGATACGCTGAAGTTGCCATGGCAGACGCTGAGCAAAGTCTTTGCCCTCACCTGCGTGCATTGGCTGTTGCGCTATAGCGTGCTGTATCTGGCGCTACGCGGATTGGGGGCGGATTTGCAGTGGGCGTGGAGTTTTCTGATCCAGATGGTTTCGCTGGGCGCCGGGCAGTTCAGTCTGTTGCCCGGTGGCGCCGGCGCGGCAGAACTGACTTCGGCGGCACTGCTGGCGCCGATGGTCGGCAAATCCACCGCAGCGGCGGCGATCCTGATTTGGCGAGTGGTGACGTTCTATTTCTATCTGGTGGTGGGTGGACCGGTGTTTTTGCTGATGCTGGGGCGGCCGCTGCTGAGGAAGTTGATGAAAGTGCGTCAAGCCTGAAAGATCGCAGCCACTGCCGAAGGCTGTGATCTCTTCAGCCTTTGGCGTCTTTATCGTCGGACTCTTCCTGCAACTGCTCCCACAACTCGGCAGCGCCGGGAAACTCGGTGCCATCCTCCGGGCTCATGTCATCGGGGTCATAGCGACTCAAACAGCCCTCGCCCACGGTGGCAGGTGCTTTCGACGTGGCTTTGTCGAGTGGATCGCTCATGAGCTTTTCCTCAGGTCTGAAACGGCGAAGGGCCTGGGACGATTGAACGCCCAGGCCCTTCGATTTTCAAGCACGCGATAGTTCGATCAGAACACCACGGTCTTGTTGCCGTGCACCAGCACGCGATCTTCGAGGTGGTAACGCAGGCCGCGCGCCAGCACCATCTTCTCGACGTCACGACCGAAACGCACCATGTCTTCGATGCTGTCACTGTGGCTGACGCGTACCACGTCCTGCTCGATGATCGGGCCGGCATCCAGCTCTTCGGTCACGTAGTGGCAGGTCGCGCCGATCAGCTTCACACCACGCAGGGAAGCCTGATGGTACGGCTTGGCGCCGACGAACGACGGCAGGAAGCTGTGGTGAATGTTGATGACCTTGTGCGCGTATTCGCGGCACATGTCCGGCGGCAGGATCTGCATGTAGCGCGCCAGTACCACGACTTCGGCATCGTGCTGTTTGACCAGGCGCGACACTTCGTCGAAGGCCGGTTGCTAGTCCTGCGGATTGACCGGGACGTGGTAATAAGGAATGCCGTGCCACTCGACCATGCTGCGCAGGTCGTCGTGGTTGGAAATCACGCAGGAGATTTCGCAATCCAGCTCATCGCTGTGCCAGCGGTGCAGCAAGTCGGCCAGGCAGTGGGACTCACGGCTGGCCATCAATACCACGCGCTTTTTCTGCTCGGTGTCAGTGATGCGCCAGTCCATCGAGAACTCTTCGGCAATCGGCGCAAACTTCTCACGCAAGACTTCAATACCGAATGGCAGCGAGTCGGCACGAATTTCGTGACGCATGAAGAACCAGCCAACCTGATTATCCGAGTGGTGGCTCGCTTCGGTGATCCAGCCATTGTGGGCTGCCAGAAAATTACTGACTTTGGCAACGATGCCAACGCGGTCCGGGCAAGAAATCACCAGCCGAAAAGTGCGCATGAGGGGGAAACTCCAGAACTTCGCAAAGGCCGCCATTCTAGCGACTGCGCAGCAAAACTGCAGTATTGATCAGCGTCGGCGTGGGCGACGCCCCCGTACGCAGGCTTTTAGCGGGTTGAAACGTCAACGTGACGACGGTGCCGTGGCAGTGCCTGATCAGGCGACTGTGAATATCTGTGATGACTGCATCACACTATTTAACTGAATATTCAATGTGCTGCTAATTCTCGTAACTAATTTAAATAAAAAGTCCGGTTAAATGTTTACTTGATGAAACAGCCTGACTATTATTGCGGCACTGTCCCCTGCCATTCAGCACTCTACTAAGGTAGTAATCATGTCCTTGATCAACGAATATCGCGCCACCGAAGAAGCTATCAAAGAGCTGCAAGCCCGTTTGAAGAACCTGTCGCAAGACGACAAACTGCAAACCGAGCTGGAATTCGAAGGCAAACTGCGCACCCTGATGGGCGAATACTCCAAGTCCCTGCGTGACATCATCGCGCTGCTGGATCCGGAATCGAAAACCAAAGCTCCACGCGGCGGCGTAGCAAAAACTACCGGCACCAAGCGTGCTCGCAAAGTTAAACAATACAAAAACCCGCACGACGGTGACGTCATCGAAACCAAAGGTGGCAACCACAAGACTCTGAAAGAGTGGAAAGCCAAGTGGGGCGGTGACGTGGTTGAAGGCTGGGCTACCCTGCTGGGCTAAGCCATAGCGCCTTCGCAGAGCGATCCGCGAAAAAAGAAACGCCAGCGAATGCTGGCGTTTTTTTATGCCTGGAATTTAGTCCAGGCATGTTCGATTTCAAAGATTCAAACGTTTGCGTAATGCCTGGACATAATTCTGCCATTCATTGAGCACCACTCTCTGCATCGGCGTCGCACTAAGCGCCCATTGCTCTGCGGCCTCTGTAAAAGATTGCAAGGTATTCGGTGCGCCCCATTCAGGCGCGGATAAACGCTGCCGACAAAATATTCTCCAGCGTTCCTGCTCTTCAAAACTCAACGTATCGGCAAAGTTACGCGCTCGATATCGAAAGAGTAATTCAGGCAAACGTTCATCATCGAAAGGCCATTGCTCTTGCGCTAATTGCGCAGGATCGGCGCTTCTCACTTGCTCACATAGACGTCGGTCGCGGTCACCGATAAAACCGTCGTACAACTGTTGCTCCGGATCCTCGCTCGGGGTGAAATCTTCGCTGGCATAAATGGCCGCAACTTTATCTTTCCAAACTTGTTGTGCGTCAGTTAGCCGCAGTGTTCGCTCCTGATAAAGCGCCATGTCCAGCCCCAGCCTCTGCTGATCCTGTGCACGCAGTACCGACAGTGGCGCCACCACCGGGCAGCGGTTGATATGAATCAGCTTGATCGGCACCGGCAACTCGCCTTCGAGCAAATCGTCGCGACGGGTGTAGAGGCGCTGGCGCAGCGCCTGTGCATCCAGATCAAGCAGGCCCTGCGGATCGAGGTGTAGGTCGCAGACAATCAAGGCATTCCGATTTTTCGGGTGCCAGGCCAATGGCAACACCACACCGACATAACTGCGCGCCGCCGAAAAGCGCCCGGAAACATGCACCAGCGGTTGCAGCAGGCGAATCTGATCCATGACCTTTTGCTTGCTGCGCAACTGGAACAGCCAGTCATACAGTTTGGGCTGCTTCTCGCGGACCAACCGCGCCAGGGCGATGGTCGCACGCACGTCCGACAACGCTTCGTGAGCATGGCCGTGATCGATGTTGTTGGCGGCGGTCAGGCGTTCGAGCTTGAGCGTTACCCGGCCTTCATCATCGGTCGGCCAGACCAGACCGTCCGGACGCAGTGCATAGGCGGCACGCACCACGTCGATCAGATCCCAGCGACTGTTGCCGCCCTGCCATTCACGGGCATACGGGTCGAAGAAGTTGCGATACAGGCTGTAGCGCGTCATCTCGTCATCGAAACGCAAGGTGTTGTAACCCGCGCCGCACGTGCCGGGAGCAGCCAGTTGCGCGTGGACGCGGGTCATGAAATCGGCTTCGCTCAAGCCCTTTTCGGCGAGCTGGCCCGGCGTGATACCGGTGATGGCGCAGGCGGCCGGATGCGGCAGGATGTCTTCGCTGGGCTGGCAATAGAGATTGACCGGCTCATCGATTTCATTGAGGTCATGGTCGGTGCGGATCCCTGCCACCTGCAGCGGCCGATCATTACGCGGATTGATGCCAGTGGTTTCGTAGTCGTACCAGAAGATAGAAGTCACGGGCGGTTCCTGAACTGAAGATCGGCAAAGTCTAGGCGTTCAACCGCGGTCGCGGCCAGCCTCGCGTCATTCAAACACCTGGCGCCACATGACGTGCAATACATAGTTATGTCGTTTCCCCCCGAGAGGCTGCTAGCATCGACCCCCACTTGCACCCCGAACAGGCGAACATCAGGTAGCCCATGCTCGAGCCCACAGCGCCAAGGAAAGCACCGCTGGCCCCGCCGCTGGATACGCGGCATCAGGTCGAAACGCCGGAAGGCATCGACTTGCCGTTGCGCCCGGCCGGGTTGATGGTACGCGCCGTGGCCTTCACGATCGATCTGGGCCTGCGTGGTCTGATCATGGGTGGGCTGTTCATTGTGCTGGCGTTCCTCGGCAAGCTCGGCATGGGCCTCGGCTCGTTGCTGCTGTTTGCGATCAGTTGGTGGTACATGGTGCTGTTCGAAGTGCTGCGTCAGGGGCGCTCGCCGGGCAAACAATGGATGGGCCTGCGCGTGGTGCACGACGACGGCACACCCATCGGCTGGTCGGCGTCGTTGCTGCGCAACCTGCTGCGCTTCGTCGATCTGCTGCCGTTCGGCTACTTTCTCGGCGCCATCAGTTGCCTGCAACACCCGACTTTCAAACGCCTGGGCGATATCGCCGCCGGTACGCTGGTGGTGTACAGCGAACAGCCTCTCAGCCGCCCGCAGTTGCCCGCCGCCGAACCCCGTCGTGCACCGATTGCCCTCACCCTCAGCGAACAACGCGCCCTGCTCGGCTTTGCCGAACGTCAGGCCGAGCTGACGCCGGCACGGGTCAACGAACTGGCGGCACTGCTGGCCCAGCCACTGCATATTTCCGCACCCAAAGCCGTGGCTGAACTCAACGGTATCGCACGCGGCTTGTTGGGGCCGACATGAAGCAAAGCCTTTTCGAAAGTCGCCACAAGGCCGAATGGGAGCGTTTTGCGCTGGCCCTTGAACGCCTCGAGCGCGGCAAGGAAACCTCGCAAGTGGCCGGTTTCCCCAAAGCCTATCGACGCCTCTGCCAACACCTGGCGCTGGCGCAGGAGCGCGGCTACAGCAGTTTTCTCATCGATTCCCTGCAGCAGCAGGTCTTGCGCGGCCATCAACAGCTGTACCGGCATCGCAGTCGATTGGGCGCCAACCTGTTGAGCTTCATCCTCGCCGACTTCCCGCGATTGGTACGCGCCGAGTGGCCTTTTGTACTGGTGGCCGGCCTGCTGTTTTTCGGCAGCCTGATCGGCGTCGGTGTGCTGGTGTATGTGTTTCCCGAGCTGGTCTACAACCTGATCCCCGCCGATCAGGTGCGTGAAATGCAAGGCATGTACGACCCGGTGGCCGGCCACCTCGGGCGACCCGCCGACCGCGCCGCCAGCGAAGACTGGGTGATGTTCGGTTACTACGTGATGCACAACATCGGCATTGCCTTCCAGACCTTCGCCAGCGGTTTGCTGATGGGCGTGGGCAGTGCGTTTTTCCTGTTCTACAACGGTCTGGTCATCGGGGCGGTGGCCGGGCACCTGACCGAAATCGGCTTCGGCCAGACCTTCTGGTCATTCGTGATTGCCCACGGTGCCTTCGAACTGACGGCCATTGCGCTGGCCGGCGCGGCAGGTCTGGAACTGGGCTGGGCATTGATCGCGCCCGGACGTCTGACTCGCGCCGAAGCGTTGAAACGCGCCGCGCGCAAAAGCGTACTGCTGATTTGCGGGGTCATGCTGTTCCTGCTGATCGCCGCGTTTATCGAAGCCTATTGGTCATCGAAAACCAGCGTCGCACCGCACACCAAATACCTGGTCGGCGCCACGCTGTGGGTGTTGGTGGCGAGCTATTTGCTGTTCGCCGGGAGGGGCCGCCATGCGCCTGAGTGACGCAACGGTGGTGATCCGTCCGCGCACGTCCTGGGAAGCCATGGATCTGGGCGTGCTCATGAGCCAGCAACACCGGCGTTTGTTGATGACCAGTTGGGCGATCGTCACCCTGCCGCTGTTCGTATTGCTCAGCGTGTTGCTGTGGGATTCGCCGTCACTGGCAGTGTTTATCTTCTGGTGGCTGAAACCGGCGTACGAACGCCTGCCGTTGTACATCCTGTCCAAAGCCCTGTTCGGTGAAACGCCGACACTCAAGCAAGCCCTGCGCGAGTGGCCACGCCTGCTCAAACCACAACTGCTGGCCAGCCTGACCTGGCGACGGCTGAGCTTGAGCCGCAGTTTCGTGATGCCCGTGGTGCAACTTGAAGGTCTGGATGGCAGTGCACGGCAACAGCGTCTGCACGTGCTGTTGCAACGCAATGCCGGCGCCGCGCAGTGGCTGACCATCATTGGCGTGCACCTGGAAACCGCGTTGTGGATCGGTCTGATGGTGCTGTTCTACCTGCTGTTGCCGCAGCAGATCGAAACGGACTGGGACTGGCAATCGTTGATCCTCGCGGCGGACCAGGACTGGCGTTGGCTGGAGCACCTGACCAACGCTTTCTATGCGCTGGTGTTGGTGGTGTGGGAGCCGATTTACGTAGCCTGTGGTTTCAGCCTCTATTTGAATCGGCGCACGCAACTGGAGGCATGGGACATCGAACTGGTGTTCCGGCGTTTGCGCCAACGCCTTAACAGCGGCGTGCTTGGCTTGCTGTTGGCGGTATGTCTGCTGCTGCCGAATGTTCCCCCGGTCTGGGCCGCTGAAGCTGACAGCAGTCCGGATACCCCGCGCTTGTTGAATCAGCCGCTGACCAGTCAGGCCTCGCACGACAGCATCAAGGCATTGCTCGAACAACCACCGTTCAAAAACAAGGAGTCCGTCACTCGCTACCGCTTCGGTGACGACCCGGCAGCCCCGGCCAAATCCGACAAGGAAGATGCAGCGCCGCAATGGCTGAAAACCCTGCTTGGCTGGCTCGAAGGCCGACAATTCAATACTCTGGCCACGGTGATCGAGGTGCTGCTGTGGGGCTCGGTGATTGCCGCCGTCGGCTGGCTGATCTGGCGCTATCGCGAGTTTCTGCAAGCGTTCGTCAGCCGCCGCCCGGCGCTGCCTGCACGAGCGAAAAGACCACTGCCGCAACAGGCCTTCGGTCTTGATCTGAACCGCGAAACCCTGCCTGAAGACATCGCCGCCCACGCCGAACAACTCTGGCAGAGTCAGCCACGTGCTGCGCTGAGCCTGCTCTATCGAGGCTTGCTCAGCCATTTGCTCCACGACTTCGACCTGACGCTCAAGGACGCCGACACGGAAAACCAGGTACTGGCACGGGTCGAACAACTGCAGCGACCGGAACTGCTCGCCTTCAGCCGCACCCTGACCGCGCACTGGCAGAACATGGCCTACGGGCATCGTACACCGGCGGCGCATCTGCAACAGGAACTGTGCGCTGGCTGGCGCGCCTTGTTCGGCCACGGAGCCTCGCATTGAATCGGCGCAGCCTGTGGTGGCTCGGCGGCTTGCTCGTCGCTTTGCTGGCGGCGTTGAGCATTTATCTGTTCATGGCCGCCAGGCCCTATCAGGAAGAAGTCGATCACGGCCCCTCACCCGCCGCGCAGGCCAACCCCTATCTGGCAGCAGAAATGTTTTTGCGTGAGCGCGGCATCCACGTCGACCATGCAGAAAGCCTCGCGGTGCTGCCGGATATCGATCCACGCGGGCACACACTGTTGCTGTTCAACGACCGATCGCGGATGCCCCCGCGTCAGGTCGATCAAGTGTTGAACTGGACCCGCGCCGGTGGGCGGCTGGTGTTCGTCGCCGAAGCGCTGTGGGACGAGCAGACAAAACAAAGCAATGATCTGCTGCTTGATCGGGTGCAACTGCATCAGGCCCTGACCAAGGATTTGAAGGATTCACCCGAAGAGCTGCCCCATGAAGCTTATCCCGACCTGACCAAGCTCTACCTGGAAGACGAAGACGCACCGGCCTACGCCAGCTTCGACACCGATTTTCACCTCGATGACCCGAAGAATCTGGCACACGCCTGGGCCAACAGCGCCAAGGCCACACACATGATGCAACTGCCCTACAGCCTCGGTTCGATCACCGTGGTCACCGATGCCGAGCTGTGGAAAAACAGCGCAATTGCCGAATACGACAACGCCTGGCTGCTCTGGTATCTGAGTGCCGACACCGACGTCACGCTGGTCTACAACACTGAGCACGATGGCCTGCTGACGCTGCTCTGGCGCTACTTCCCGCAAGCCATCGTCGCCCTGCTCGCCTTGATCGGTCTGTGGTTGTGGCAGGCCAGTGTGCGCCACGGCCCCCTTCAGGCACCCGCACCAAATGGTCGCCGACAGTTGCAGGAACACCTGCGCGCCAGTGCCGATTTCATGCTGCGCCACAACGGTCAGCAATCGCTGCTGCAAGCCCTGCAACAAGACGTGTTGCGCCGCGCTAGACGCCGGCATCCCGGCTTCGATCAATTGAACGTGGCCGAACAATGGCTGGCGTTGTCGCGCCTGACCCGGCAACCGACCCGTGCCATCAGCCAGGCCTTGAGCCCGGTGCCGAACCGGCGGATGTCCAGCGCCGACTTCTGCCGCCAGGTCGCCCACCTGCAAACCTTGAGGAACACGCTATGACTGAACAGATCGAGCCCGGCAGCGCCAGCCACGCCGCCCAGCAACGCCAGCGTGCCAGTCAGCTGGCGCAGGCGGTGCGCAACGAATTGCACAAAGCCGTGATCGGCCAGGACGCAGTCATCGACGACGTGCTGACCGCGCTGATCGCCGGCGGCCATGTGTTGCTGGAAGGCGTTCCCGGACTGGGCAAAACCTTGCTGGTGCGTGCCTTGGCACGCTGCTTCGGCGGCGAGTTCGCGCGTATTCAGTTCACCCCGGACCTGATGCCCAGCGACGTGACTGGCCACGCCGTGTACGACCTGCACACCGAGCAGTTCAAGCTGCGCAAAGGGCCGCTGTTTACCAACCTGCTGCTGGCCGATGAAATCAACCGCGCCCCGGCAAAAACCCAGGCTGCGTTGCTCGAAGCGATGCAGGAACGTCAGGTTACGCTGGAAGGTCGCGCCTTGCCGATTGCGCAGCCGTTCATGGTCCTCGCCACGCAGAACCCGATCGAGCAGGAAGGCACGTATCCACTGCCGGAAGCTGAACTCGACCGCTTCATGCTCAAGGTGCGCATGGATTATCCCGATGCCGATCAGGAGTTGAACATGGTGCGCCAGGTCAGCCGTTCGACCCGCGCCGACATGCTCGATGTGCAGCCGTTGCGCACCGTGTTGCAAGCCAAGGACGTGCAGGCGCTGCAGCGTATTGCCAGTGATTTGCCGCTGGACGATCAAGTGCTCGATTACGCCGTGCGCCTGGCGCGCAGCACCCGCACCTGGCCGGGCCTGACCCTCGGTGCCGGGCCACGGGCCTCGATTGCACTGGTGCGTTGCGCCCGTGCCCGGGCCTTGTTGCGCGGTGGTGAATTCGTTATTCCCGATGACATCAAGGGCTGCGCGCTGGCGGTATTGCGCCATCGTGTGCGCATTGCCCCGGAGCTGGATATTGAAGGTCTGCAAGTCGATCAGGTGCTGCAGCAGTTGCTTGATCAGATTCCGGCGCCGCGTCTATGAAAGCAAAAGATCGCAGCCTTCGGCAGTTCCTACAGGGGATCGCGTTGTCATGAAACCTTCGCGGCTGCTGCTGATCTGGCTGATCGTTCTCTTTGGCATCGGCCTTGGGCTGGGCACCTTGCAGGCACTGGAAATCGATTTCCCGGCGAGCCTGCCGTCAATCAACTGGGGATTGCTGCTGGCACTGCTGGCGCTGGCGACGCTCGATGCGTTGCGCCTCAAGCGACTGCCGGCGGTGCGGATCAACCGGCAGATGCCCGGCAGTCTCGCACTCGGGCGCTGGGGTGAGGTCCAGCTTACGGTTGAACACGACTTTAGCGCGCCACTGAACCTGCAGATTTTCGACCATGTGCCGGACGGCCTCAGCTTCGAAAACCTGCCATTGAACGTCGAGTTGCAGCCCGGCCAATTCAGCCAGATCAGCTACCGTCTGCGCCCGCTGAAACGCGGCCACTTCAGTTTTCAACACTGTGAAGTGAACCTGCCGAGCCCGCTGGGTTTATGGTCAGGTAAACGCGTGCTCAACGTCATCGACAGCACCCGTGTCTATCCGGATTTCGCCCGTCTCTACGGTGGTGAACTGCTGGCCGTGGACAACTGGCTGAGCCAGCTCGGCGTGCGGCAACGGCAGCGGCGCGGGCAAGGGCTGGAGTTTCATCAGTTACGCGAATTTCATGAAGGCGACAGCCTGCGCCAGATCGACTGGAAAGCCACCGCCCGCCAACGCACACCGATTGCCCGCGAGTATCAGGACGAGCGCGATCAGCAGATCATTTTCCTGCTCGACTGCGGCCGACGCATGCGCAGTCAGGACGATGAGCTGTCGCACTTCGACCACGCGCTGAATGCCTGCCTGTTGCTCAGCTACGTGGCACTGCGCCAGGGCGATGCCGTTGGCTTGAGCACTTTCGCCAGTGATCAACCGCGCCACCTCGCCCCGGTCAAGGGCAGCGGCCAACTGAACGTGCTGCTCAACGCGGTATATGACCTCGACAGCACCCAGCGCCCCGCCGACTATCAAGCCGCCATCAACCAATTGTTGGCCAGGCAAAAACGCCGGGCGCTGGTGGTGTTGGTGACCAATTTGCGTGATGAGGACGATGAGGAATTGCTGAGTGCCGTCAAACGTCTGAGCCAGCAACACCGGGTGCTGGTGACGAGCCTGCGCGAAACAACACTCGACGCGTTGCGCCATGTGCCGGTGCAGACGTTGCCGGAAGCACTGGCCTATTGCGGGACAGTCAATTACCTCAATGAACGGACGGAACTGCATGAGCGCTTGGTCGCGCAAGCTATTCCGGTATTGGATGTCCGACCAGCGGAGCTGGGGGCTGAAATGGTGGTGCGGTACATGGAGTTGAAGGGTGCCGCGAGTTTTTGACTGAAAAGCAAAACGCCTCTGTGCTACGAGAGGCGCTTACCACCGCAAGATCATGAAAGTGATCAGACAACAGATCCGTCATATGGATTTACAACTTCCAGTCTTCCACCACTACTCGCTGAGCCTGTGCTGACCACACCGTCTGAGGAAGTTGTTGCGAAATAGCCCGACCCGGCTCTATTAACACGAACGCCACTGGCCGGAGTCTTCAGGAATGCTGACGTAGCGAGAAGAAAGTACTCGGTCCAGTAAATATCTGGCCACCTGAATTTTTCCTCCGACCAACGTTCAACTGTCACCAAATTATGCCCCAGTGACATTTTGAAAAGCAGAATTGTAATCTCTTGTTTCTCGTTTACAAACATCAGCTCTACATTGAATTCGCCGCTACCTGTAGCTTTTCGGCAATCCAGTTTATATGTCAATTTTTCCGGTTTGAATATTTGCATTTCCAAGATTGGGATGAGTTGGACCCCCGACGGAGCATTTTTTATCTGCAGCCTAAAGGATTCACCCAATAACTGGCAGCCCGGCAGGGGCATCAGACTAAATTCGTGCTCCGCACCAATACAGGGGAAGGAAACGCTTTTAGAGCCAACTAAAAAATCATCAAACTTAACCTCAAACTCCTGCGCTATATTCAGAACTTTCCCCGATAACGGCGACGAGCTCGAAACATTAAGAAGTGGCAGTCCAAACCGAACGTCAAAAGGACCGCTGTTCGCCTGCTCGCTGGTGATCATCCAACTCAGGGAGGTTGTTCCCTCAAGCATTTTACGCAACGTCGGTAACGGCGGATCAAAAACCAACCCCTGCCCCACCGCGCCCGGTAAGTATTCGAGCGCAAGAAAACCAGCGGGATTGCCAATCAGCCAATTTCTTTCAAATTCCAGCCCCAACTCGACTGACTCTCCCCCGACCATATTCAGCTGGATGGAGTGCCACTCAACCTTTTGTCCGTTGACGAGTGGTGAGAACCCTTCCAGCCAGCTGTCAATTGATCGTCCTCGCAATGATGGTGACTTCGGTACATCGGCAAACTTTGGCAGCGCAAATTGCAGTTCAAAATTACCGTTTTGCGCCTGCTCGCTTGTTACCGTCCAACTCAACGAGGTTGACCCCTCAGCCATTTCAATCGGCGTGCCCAATTGCGGGTCAAACACCAGTCCCCGCCCTTCCGCGCCCGGTGTGTATTCGAGCGCAAGAAAGCCATCCGGATTGCCAATCAACCAGTTGTCTTTAAAGTCCAGCTCCAACTTGATGGTCTCTCCCTTCATTAAATCGAGTTTGACCCCAGGCCACGTGAATTGCCGCCCGTTAACGAGGGGTGAAAACCCTTCCAACCAACTGTCAATTAATCGTCCTGGCGATGACGGTGACTTCGGTACACCGGTCAACTTTGGCAACCCAAACTGCAATTCAAAAGGACCGCTTTGCGCCTGCTCGCTGGTGATCGTCCAACTCAGGGAAGTTGTCCCTTTGAGCATTTCACACGGCGTATCCAATGGCGGATCAAATACCAGCCCCCGCCCCTCCGCGCCCGGCGTATATTCGAGAGCAAGAAAACCAGCGGAATTGCCAATCAACCAATTGCGGTTAAAGTCCAGCGCCAGCCTGATGGTCTCTCCCTTCATCAAATCGAGCTTGAGCTCAGGCCACTCAACTTGCTGTCCGTTAACAAGCGGTGAGAACCCTTCCAGCCAGCTGTCAATTAATCGTCCCGGCAATGATGGTGACTTCGGTACATCGGCAAACTTTGGCAGCGCAAACTGCAATTCAAATGGACCGCTTTGCGCCTGCTCGCTGTTGATCGTCCAACTCAAGGAGGTTGTTCCCTCAGCCATTTCACACGCCACCCCCAATGGCGGATTAAACACCAGCCCTCGCCCCTCTGCACCCGGCATGTAATCAAGCGCAAGAAAACCGGCTGGATCACCAATCAGAGAGCTGCCTTCATAGCTCAGCGCCAACGTGCAAGTCTCACCCTGCATCAAGTCCAGCTTCACACCGGACCAGCTGACTCGCTGCCCGTTAACCCAGGGAACGAAGCCCTCCGACCAATTTTCAATAACTCGCCCCGGCACAGGCGGCGATTCCGATATTTGAGGGTCCCGTGGAAGGGTAAATTCCAGTTCAAAGACTCCGCCAGGACCTTCTACGGCAGAAATAGTCCAGCTCAACGAAAGGCTTCCATCAGCCATCTCACACTCCACCCCCAACGGCGGATCAGAAACCAGCCTCTGCCCCTCTTCGCCCGGTTTGTAATCCAGAACCAGAAACCCATCCGGCTCGCCGATGTAGTAGCTGAGTTCATACTCCAGTTCCAGCGTGCACTTCTCTCCCTTCATCAACACCACGTTAAGGTCATCCCAGCGGACTCGCTTGCCATTGATATGTGGTCTGAATTGCTGCTTCCAAGTCAGAAAAGTATCAGCTGTTTCAATTGATTTATTCATTGACTGGCACCAATTCAAATTCAAGAAATTGAGCATCCCAACCCGCATACCCACCGCGCACGGCGGCTTGTAGCCAGGTACGCCTGATACCGGCCAATCGGAACTTCACCTCGGCGTTACCGTTCTCGTCGGTGTAGGTCGATTCAAGAATTCGGTCCGGGTATTTCCATTGCACTTCGACACCCTGCAATGGCTCACCAGTCAAGGCCGACACCACGTTAACGGTCGCTGATACCCACGCTCCCTCTGGCCCACCTGGCTGCGGGCTGGTCAGTGAATCGATTTTCCGAGGTTCATTGAGGAAAAACGGCAACGACACCGAGTCGGAATGCAGTTCTCCCCCCACCGACGCCGTCAGTTCAAGCGGCCCGGGTGTCGTCGGCACAAAAGCAATCTTCGCCACCCCATAAAAATTGCTGGTCGATTGCTTCACGCCAAGATCCGGGCTGCGCCAGGTCACGGTCACCCCGACCATCGGCCTGCCGCTGATTGCCGAGATCACGGTGATCTGCTCCGACACCTCTGTGCCCCAGAGCAACGTTTGATGGGATCGCTGGCGCTCAGCGATTTTCAGCACCTGTTCGCCCTGGCCCAGCGACATCGCATTCACCGGTGACAAGCTGGCCAGGCGGGCGGACGAGAAGCGCAATCCAAAGCTTGCGTCCTTCAAATCGCCGGTCTTGAAGGAGTAGGTCTGTCCGGCTTCAGGAAATAATCTGGGCTCCCCAAGCCTCGGCTCTTCAAACCGCATGCCCAGTTCCGCCGGTCCGGTACCGGTCATTCCTAATACCAGGTCCTTCTCGAACAGGGCACTACCGGCCGGCGCAGTCACATCCAGCCAGTGCTGCGTATTGCGCCGCGGGAAGAACGTGTGTGTGCCCAAGGGCTGGGGCGGCTGTTTGTCGAAGCTGACCAGCACCTCCTCCCACGGATCACTTGCCAGTGCTTCAACCGTCATTGGCTGAGTACTCGGATAATTGTCATAACGGCTGAGTACAGACGCTGTGACTAACTGATCTCCGACGATTTTCGGCGCAAAGTCGAAGCCGCTCCAGCCATCGACCGTGGTCTGGATAACTCGTGGGCCGGTGTCGCCGGTCCAGGTCACCGGCGCCTGATCAACGGGCCGGTTGGTGTAATGCGAATACAGCTGAACCCACATCCAGGCAGGTTCTTGACCAATGACTGGATCGACCGCCGCTCCCCGCCATGCCTCGATCCTGATTCTGTTATGGGCCAGCGTCATCGGCTTGGCGATCGCCTCGAATTTCAGCTGCGGTAACGCCAGGGTCAGGGCAAACTCGCCAGGCGCCGTACTGGTGGTAAAGCCCAGCGTCCAATTCACGCCACCGTCGCTCAGCACCTGTGGGCGATCGAGCGTGGGCTCAACCGTCGCCCCCAATGAGTCAGCCGGAACACCCGACCATTTCAATGATGCGTCCAGCCCCACCAGCGGGCTCAATACTTTGGGTAAAACCTTGAAACGGTGAACAGCCCCCAGACACGGATAAAGGTTCCGGGCATCCAGCTCCGCGTGAATCTGATCGAGCATCAGCGCCACTTCTTCCGTCAAATCCTCGGACAGCAAGCGTCCCGAAAGCTCTCGCACGCTGGCCAGGCCGGCCAGACGCAGCTCCAATTCAAACAGACCGCTACTGCTGTCGTTTTTGTTCGAAACGAGTTTCCACTCCACCCCGCCCGCCAGCAGAGTTTTCGGCGTTGTCAGGTCTTCGGGCGTTAATCCAATGGCCGGATCGTTTCCGCGCCAATGCAGGCTGATGTTTCGTCCGATCCAGTCACTGCCAGCCTTCGGCACGACTGTCAGCGTATGGGTCTGACCACGTCGACAGAGCATCCCCAGCGGACTCTCAACTTTTACTGCGTCCAGGCGGATTTCGACTTCACCTTTCCATGGGCTCGTGGCAACAGGTTTGACCGTAAAATCCTGTTCCACAGCTGTATCGTCCGGGTGCGCCTTGAGATAGGCCGTGACTGTCTTGTCCCCCGTGCTTTTGGGCGTATACAGCAAACTGGTCCAACCGCCCGCCCCCGTCACGTCATGCACAGCGTCACCGTCGGGGGTCACCCATTCGACCAGCGCATTGCTGACGGGATCACCGTCGCCGGCGGTCAGATAATGGATCGCCTGCACCCGCAGCAGCACGCTTTCCTCTTCGTCGACTATGGGAAATTTGTTGGCCTCACGGACCTCACCCACCCGGAGCCGATTGCGTGCCAGCGACATGGGTTTGCCCGGTGATGGCAGCAAAAGTTTCGAGCATTGCAGGCTCAGTTCGAAACGACCGTCGAGCCAATCCTCGCTGGTCAGCGTCCAGAGCACATCGCCCCCGTTGAATGGCAGCGGGGCCTCGAGCGGCGGATTGACCGTGACCCCCAGTTGCTCATGCCCCTCGCCGCTCCAGTGCAGCGACAGAGCCGTTCCCAGCAAGGGACTATCGGCCGGCAAGCGCACGATGACGGGATGGTTGCTGCCCCGATTGGGGTAGCCAGTCGCCTCCCATGCTGTTTCTTGCGTTCCGATAACGGCCCGCAGAGCCTTCCACGGATCGGTCGCCAACACCTTCACGGCTAAATCGTGCGTCACTTTACCTGTAGCGTAATAAGGGCTGTCGACCCAAGCCGTGATGACAACATCACCCGCCGTCTTCGGCTCGAAATCAAAAAAAACCCAGCCTTGCTCATCAGTGACACCCGCGCCCAGCACACCTTGCGCGGCACTCGTCCAGTTCACCGTCCGGCCATCCAGCGCCTGTCTGGTGTAATGGGAAACGATCTGTACACCCAGCCGCACACTCTGCGCATATTCAAGAACGGGGTAAAAGGTCGCTTTCTGCTCGTCGCCAAACGCCAGACGATGATGCCCCAACGACACGTCAATCGGATAAGGCTCAGCGTCATACTGGTTGAACAGGATGATCGAGAACTCGTAGGTTTTGTCTTCAGCCATCCATGGGCAGTCGAGCGACCATGGCACTGTCAGCGTCTGATCAACGCCCCAGTCTGGCGCGGTCATGATCGCCTCCAACGGGTTGTCACGAACGGTCAACGCCATCTTTGTCCCCTGCCAGGCATTGCCATCGCGCGGCTCAAACGACAGATAGTGCTGCATGTAGAGCGGGTCATCCAAGCCGTTGCCCAGGGATGCGCCCAGGCACAGATACAACTTGCGATCCGGCACCAGGTCTTGCTCATCCAGGCGCATAGCCTGGAGTTTCAATGGCTCCAGTTTCAGTTGCAGGTCGATCCAGGTGATCAGCACACCCGTGCGCCTGTCCGATGGATTACTCGGCACACCGCGAACCTCGAAGGTCAGCACGTCGCCGCTATCAAAGGCCAGTTGATCCAATGATTGCCGATAGCGGATCGGTTTGAACTCCAGCGGCTGCCCTGCCGCCAGGCGAGCTTGATCTTGCTCAAGGCTGCGTGAGTCGCCGGCCTTGAGTTCAGTGCTCATCAACACATCGCTCCCGCTGAGGATGCACAACCAGCCGGATTCGCCCGACCAGTCAAATCCGGGGCGCAGTTCGCAAAGAAACGTCAATTCGTAACTGGCGCTCGCATCGGCTTTTTTAGGGACGACGACTTCCTGCCTGGCCGAGGCGCCGACGCCGACATGCATAAAAGGGATGTACTCAAACTCGTAAAACTCGTGCTGTATTGCCACCGTCCCTTTGTCAATCCAGTGGTTAAGCAGATCGTTGAAATCACCATTGCGCAGCAGGCTTTCTTTCGCCTGGATGATCGGCTCACTCATGACCGCCCACTCCTTCGACATGTTGGCTCAGTCTGGCGTTTTCAGCCCGGGTGACCAGGTCTTCAACCTTTCGCACAAACGGCGGCTCGCCAGCCTTGGCGGTGTAGCGGATGCGCAGGATGCAGTCGGTCATCGATTCAAGCAGCGCGCTTTGCTGCGGTTTCTTGAACCACGGGAAATGCAATTTCCAACTGGAGATCGCGCCGGTGTTTTCGAACGGATTGAGCAGGCCTTCATCGGGTTTCATGGCCGTCAGGCCGTTGTCGGCCAGCCCGACCGACAAGGCTATCTGCTGAGCGGCGCGTAGATTGATCACCACATCCGAAGGCGCCCCGAGCCCAGGATTGTGCAGGTACTCGACCGATTGTGGAGTGGGCCGGGTCGCCGTCATGCTGCTGATCTGAAGCAAGGTCGCCCGCACATTCTCGAACGGCCCGGTCAATACCGGCAGATCGACCTCCACCGAACTGATCTGCCGGCAGAAATGCCCCGGATGATCACGATCAAACAACAGCTGGGTCAGTCTGAATTCCAGCGAGCCAGTCTTTTGCAACTGATCCAGTGCATCGGCCCAACTATCGATACCGACCTGACCTTCAACCTTGTCGTCGAACAACTGCCGCAGGGAGATGGTTTTCACCAGTTCTAGCCGGCGTTCGTGGCGTTGCAGGTATTCACGTTCCAGCCGCAGCAGATGACCACGCAATTGCTCACCGGCGGTCAGGCCATGACGGTGATCGAGCCAGACCTGAGGCAACGCGATCTGCGCATCGTAATCGCCGGTTTCGGCGGCCAGCGAAGCCTGGGCACTGAGGCACAGGCTGATCACCGCATCGTAGGCCTGATAGTGCAATGCCTTGAGCTGGCCGAGCATCCAGCCGAACAACTCGGCATTGCTCGCACGCTTTTTCAGGTAGTTGTAAACCGTCAGCGCCTGAGTATTGGCCCTGAGGGTTTGCGCCAGATTGGACCGGGCAGCGGTGACCGCGTGATTCTGCGCAGCGATCTGCGCATCCATGGCCCGCACCTCGGCCAGCGCCTGATCACGTTGCAACGCCCAGTCACTGCGGCGACGACGGTAACCTTCCGTGGTGCTCTGTCTGTCGGCATCGATTTGCTGCAGTGACGAGGCGACTTCCAGACCGAATATCACCGCGTCCGCCAGCTTCTCGAGGCGATGCCCGCCGTTGGAAAAGCCCAAAATATTCGGCAACGAGGCCAGCACCGCGCCCGCCGGTTTGATCGACTTGGCCACCAGGGAGAACACCTTGGACTGATGCAGGCTGGCCATGACTTGATATTCAATCGTCGAAACGTTTTCGTCATAGCGTTTTGCGTAAGCATCGGCGCGTTCCTGCGCCACCGAACGGCTTTGCTGCAACGCCGTCACACTCGCCTCCAACTGAGCGATGGACTGTTCCTGCACCGTCTCGGCGTAGCTGCCCAGTTCCACCATATGGTTTTGCTGCAACTCTTCCTGTTCGGCGCGATCGCGTCGTTCAAGCAGGTTCAGCACCTGACTGCCGTTATCCTGCAACGCTTGCACCGCACGCAACGCGACCTCGAACATCACTCGCCAGCGGAACGCATTGACCACCAACCGCCCGCCCATCGGCCTCGGCCCTGCCACGCCACCGGACGCCAGATCACGCAGTAATTGATTGGGGTCCGTCGGCGGGCTGAACATCGGGATGTCCAGCGGTTTGCCGTCGAGGGTGAGATTGTTGCGCAGGTTATGCAGGCGTTGATCCGGCGCTGCGAACAAATCGAGCAACGACTGATTGATCGGAATTTCAAACGGCCCGCATGCCAGCAGCCCGAGCATGGGTGCGGTGTCGGAGGCGACCGGGAAATCCGCCAGGCTGAAATTCAGATTCTTTTCAAACTGTTCGAGCCTCGGCCGAGTGCTGCTTTGTTCCAGAAGGTCTCGAACCGTCAAGGGTTGCCAGCGTGTACCGGTGTTGGCGGTGGGGACCTTGCCCATCAAAAACCCAGCCTGGACGTAACACAGCTTGGCGGCCACCAAGCTGTCCCGGGTCAGTTGCCGGTAATACCAGTCGCCCCAGGTCATCAGGTTTTTCACGTAGTTGGTGAACACCAGGATCTGGAAGTGCGCGGGGGCCGCGTAACCGATGGCATCCGGGTCCGTGGGGTTTTGCGTCTCACAACCAGGGTCGCCCGTTTCCTTGACGATATTCAGAGGCCGGCAGCGCCAGTACTTCGGCTTGGGATTGGGCCGAGGCGGGGTGAGTGGATCAGCAGGTGCCTGCGGATCGAACAGGTAATGCAGCCAGTTCTGTGCCTCCGGGAAGCGTTCTTCGTCGCGCAGGCGTGTGGCCATCAAATGCGGCAGGTGGAAAAAGATCTCCCAGAAGAACAGACCGTTGGCACCGTTAAAGGCACCACTGGGCTCATTGATCACCTGACCGGTCGGCGGCGGCTCCGGGATGAACTGAGTATCCCAGTCCAGCACACTTGCCACCGAAACGTTCGAGCGCTTCACCAGTTCGGGGCCAAACAACGAATTGAGCCGGGTGTATTTCAACGCCAGTCCGGTCTGGTTAAAAGACAGAAACTGTGCGGCATCAACGGTATTTTTCACCAGGCTGGGCGGGACGAAGTCCGTAAGGTTGACAATCGTCAGGTCAAACAGCCTTCTTTGCCGATCCGGTACGGTTGTTACAGGGCCCAGTGAGAATGTAGTCGGATTGGGCCATGAGCCTTTACCTCGCTCGCCTTCCCAGGGTCCGATGTTCCAGTCACCCGCGAGAGGCAAGTTTTTGGCCACTACCTCGTTTTCATTGTCAGAAGCAAACCCCAGACGCATGTCCGCGGTATCGGGAATTCCCGAGGGCAAGCAATAACCTTTGACCGTCAGCTTATCCTTGTCCCCTACCCGCAACGCCGTGACGTCCAGTTCCAGATACGGCGCTAATACCCCCTCTGCTGGACGGGGAACAACCGTCACCTGAGAGGGCAATGGATGTTGAATTATTTCATCGCTG
Organism: Pseudomonas sp. NPDC087598; assembly: GCF_044743525.1. NCBI lineage: Bacteria > Pseudomonadati > Pseudomonadota > Gammaproteobacteria > Pseudomonadales > Pseudomonadaceae > Pseudomonas > Pseudomonas sp. NPDC087598. The sequence continues at coordinate 51,332 of NZ_JBIUWQ010000016.1, forward strand.
ACAAACCGGTCGAGTGCTGCATCCAGCCAGGACCCAGCCCGCTGTACGGGGCGCATCAGCACGTCGTAAACGGCATGCACTCTCAACGGGCCTCCAACCGTATCCTCGCCCGACACCAAAATGCCCAGCATGCCTTTGGGGTGACGGGTGTCGACTTGCACGCTCGCGATCAACCGGGTGCCCGGCAGAAGATCATGCTCAAGGTCCTTGATACACACCGTCAGCGGTGCCAGCCACTGGCCGTTTTGCATCATGAACGCCAGCTTGACGGTCAGTTTGTTCGGGATGTATTCGCCCGCCTCCCGGCTGGCAACCTTGTCTTGCCATTCGGTCCAGACCAGACACAAGCGCCCATTCCAGAGCACCGGGCGGATGTTCAGCACCTTGTCAGCGCTGGGAATTTCAATGGCTTGCCATTCGCTCCAGGCAGCAGGATTGACCGCCACACTTTCAGGGCCGAGTTCAATATCCGCCGAGCGCCAGTAGTACTGAAAAGGCTGCACCCGCTGACGCCCGACAAAATAGTATTTGGCATTGGCAGGCGTCGTGCCGTCCATGTAGCAACTAATCACCTCAAGGTCGCAGGTTTGCTCGAAGACTTGCAGATACTCTTGCAGCGCGGTCTGCACGGAATCGTTGTTCAAACGCGCCTGATTGAGGTTGTTTTCCAGATTCTTGAACAGGCTGGTCTTGCGTTGACGCACAAAGGGATTGATGAAGTTTTCCGGGTAGCACGAAATCAGCTGCACCGCAGCCCAATCGGGGTAGTTGCTGTAGAGCGCCCAGGCGGCAAGATCGTCCGGGTCGAACTCGTGCGACTCGAGACCCGGCTCAAGCTTGCGATACGCCGCATGAATGAATTGCTGCGTGCAACTGATCGCTTCTGCCACCTGGGAGCTCTGCACCTGATAGCTGTCCAGCGGATCCATGCGCAGCAGTTCGAACAGATCGGCCGGCGTTTTCAGAAAAGTGTATTTTTCACTGCCGGCTTTGCCGATGCAGTATTCCAGCAGCGCCGAGCGACGCTTTTCCAGCAGCCCGCCAATATTATTCGATGCCATGATCCAGCTCCTTGGGCTATGCCCCGGTGACACGCGTTCGCCAAGAGATACCGCTGACCGCGTTATCTACTCAATCGAAGGTGATGGGTCTGACGAAGACGGTTTCACTCTCGCCAGACTGAGTTCTGACACGGAAAACAAAGGTGCCCCCCGTCGCGCTCGACACAAAGGCCCGAGTGAGCCCCTGCTGGTCGGTGAACCCCTGCCTTGGCCGGATAATCGCGCTGGTGGATTCCCCGGGTGGGTAGGGTGTGGATTCCCATTCCACGAGCGAGTTTTTCCCAAGGTTGCCGTAGGCGTCCTCGAGCAGCGCATAGAGCTCGACTTCCTGACCTCTTGGCACAGTCCCCAACGGGGTCGGCGACAGTTCTGCCGGTGGAAAAGTCAGGGTATTGGACTCGACGACGATATTGATGGACGGGGCATACTCAGGCTCAAACAGATCCAGCCAGTACACGGGCGTGTCCGTGCCCATGATCGCTCCCGGAGTGAAGGTGGCCAGCAGCGTACCGTCCAACTCGGTAGCGCCCGTTTCGATGTTGCCCAAAGTGGCTTGCCAGTAAACGTTGACGCCGCTCAATGCCTTCCCTTCGGCATCCGTGAGCGTCACCTTGTAAATGACTTCTTCTCCGCGCTTTTTGGCCACCACCGTGTTTGAACCCACCACGGTGCACGTGATCTTGACCAGCGCCTTGAGGTCGCCCGGCACGTGCACCATGGGTGCGCGTAAACGTTGCTCACCCAGCAGAACGAGTTCAGCGGCATTGGCATAGGCTGTTTTGTCGACGCTCTCGGGCAAACTGCCGACCAGGAAAATCGTCAACGCGTCCATGCCGGTTTCAGCCGACAGCACACGAACGCGCATCAACACATCGAGTTGACTGAGGTTCTTCAATATCTTGAGGTCGGTGGTGTCGATGCGGCTGACGCACTCGCGCACTTCCTGCACACTCCAGCCAAAAAAATCGGCCAGCTTGATGGCGGCGGCCTGTTGCGCCAGCCTCCGCGCATCGCCCGTGACAGCGGGCAATGCATTGACCTGACGCAGATAATCCAACAGCTTTTGCGCCGGTTGCTCGCTTAAGTCGAATGCCCGAGTCAACGTTGTCAGGTAATACAGTGTGCGCACCGACAACTCATGCTTGCTGGCCCGATCGAACCAGGCGTGGTACCCATACTCCAGATAGTCCAGCAACAGCGCGGCGCTCAAGCCCAGCGTCGAAACGACCTCGCTACGCCGTCGTACCTCAGCAAGCAGATCAAGTAGTGGGCTGACATTGCGGCGTGCTGTTCGGCTTGATGCCTCGGCGCTCACGTCGTACTGCTCAAGCACTTGTTGCAACAACTGATGGACTGTGGAGTTGGCCCAATTCAGAACGGGTATGGCCAGTTCCACACCGACGCTGGCATAAACGGCCAGCGTCTCTTTGACCAGCGACACCTGAGCGTCCCGTACCTGCATAACCACGCCGAACATGGTATCGACGATGGACTGGCGCAATTGCGTATCGATCGCCCCCAAGGCGGTATCGACGGCCCAGGTGACTTTTGCACGAACAAGGGCCGAGTAATGCTCCGGCCTGCCGTCATAAGGCAAAACCAGACCATCGACGCCGACAACCGGCTCAACATTACCTGCGGAGGTCGCCAGGAATTCGAGCCATTCGGCAGCCCCGACCGGCGGCACGCCCGCCATCAAAAAAGTGCTGTTGGACAACAGCGCTGTCGGCAGCAAATTGCGAATCTGTTCAAAAAACTGCAGATCCTGCTCGGAGGGCTCCAGCGCCGGTTGCGCAAGGACGCCGTGCTGCAACATCCACAAAGTCGATGGCGTGTTTTGCATCGACCACTGCTCGCAGCTCCGCATGGCTTCGATCAGTTCCAGCACATCCGGAGCGCCATCCGACACGGTGTGGATAAGTGGAATGCCAGCCAGGCCGTTGACCCATGCATCCCCGCCGAGTACCGACAGCATCAGCACACCTTCAACCGGTGTGATGCTCAGCAACCGCGGCAGTCTGACCAAACGGTAAAAGCTTGAGATGATCGCCGGACTGCGCCTCAGCGTGTCGGTCAATCCATGAGCCTTGGCCACCGTGGTTGCCAGATAGAAATACGTCTGCAGGTCGATCGCCAGACCGCTGCACAGTTGGCTAATCGTCAAATCGACCTGGCCCGGCGCCGGTAACAGGGGAAACGAACCATCGTCGAGCACCAGCCGTTGAAGATAACCCTCCCGACCGTTGAAGATCTGGTCGAACTGCGAGAGCGCTTCGCCGCGACCGTACAGTGACAGCTCACCGATAAACACGGCAAAGTCAGCGGCGGTACATCCGTAGCTCTCCTTCAGGGTCTGGAACAGCCCCAAGGCGCGAACTACGCCGTCCGAGATAATCATCTCGCTCACATCGGGCGGTGCATTGCCACGCTCTACAGCCCTGATGGCCGCCACCAGCAACGCATCGACCTGGTCGTAAGGCAATCCCGTCCAGTTGGCCAGACGCACCATCCGGTTCATCCGGTCATAGTGATCGAAGCCGGTTTCCGTTTCGGGGTCTGCTGTCAATTGGAAATCCGAGCCCGACACATCAATGCGTACTGTAGGTATGGTGTTGTTATTGATGTAGACCGAACCCGAACGCTCACTTTCACGCTCAGGGTCCTCTGGGAGGTTGCCGGGGTAGGTCTTCACGTTGGGCGAGCGCACCGGAGCAAAATCGCTGATGGACAGCAAGGCTTCGACTTGCGTGCTGTTCAACTTTGTTCGCTCGGCGAAATACGCTACGTCGATCAGTGTCTTTTTCCCCTCAGGGTCAACTGGACCAAAATTGTCGAGGTAAAATTTTGCGCGGTTTGCAAAGCTCTCACGCGCCTCGGTCAGCAATTGCCGCTGATAAGGGCCGAGCCTTGAAGCCTTGGCGAAGCCGCGACCGGTATTGGCGCCACGGGCATTGACTTGCAGAAAATAGGGGTATGCCAGGTCAACTTCGTGATCGAAGTCCCCGACCGACAGCCCCTGCAACTGCACAACGCCGTCAATCGTGACCCAGTGCTGGTAATACGGCAGGCCATTGGGGTAGCGGGCTTGGATCAAGCCATCCTCGATCAACGTCTCTTGCAGGTTCTCGGTGATGAACGCCTCCAACACCGCAATGATGATGTCCACCGACGATATCGACTGATACACCGCGTTGAAGTCGACCTGCAGGGGCATCAGATCCATACGCCGCTCATGCAGTCGAAATTTTTGCTCACGCCCTGGAATAGACTCGATGCGGTCGCGAATCCAGCGCAACAGTTCGATCAGGTAGGCCACCGGCGACAAGATCGACTCCAGCGCATCCACCGGGCACAACGCGGCAAAATCAGTGCCGATCAGATTGTGATAATCGGGACCTTCAACCATCGACAACAAGCCGCTCGAAGGGCGTGCTGCGGCCGTTTTGTCGCCCGTCAGGGTCTGCTCGATAAACTGGCGACGCACATACGTGGCCATGCTGTTGGCCCTGCGCAAAAACCGCTTTGCGTCATCCGGGCGCAATTCAAGCTCCCTGACCAGGCCTTGAACGCCCTTCTCCACCAGAGGAAAAATCGACCCCTCCTGCTCAAGGTACGACTGCAGCTTTTTCAGCCCGGTGTTTTGTACGTGTTGGCCCTCACCAAACAACTGAGCGAACAGTTGCAGGGCGGGACGACGCGAATCAGCCATGATCAGGTTCCTTGTGTCGACAACTGGCCCGAACAGCCCGGCGTCTTCGCCAGGCTGTGCTTTCAGTGAGTACGATTTGGCGCTTGGTCGCGGTCCGCGTCTACTGTCAGATCTGACAGGTTTTAAGACCGTTCGTCGGGAAGCGCAGACTCAGTTATCGACCGAAGGCGGCTGCGCGGGCTCGACTTCAAAACGTTGGCTGTCAACCCAATCGGAAGCCGTTGCAGCGTCCGCACCGTCGGTGATGTCTTGTTGGAATCGGTACCAGTTGCCCGCGCCCGGCAACGACTGCGTCGACTCGCCGGACCATTTGTCACTGGCGATGGGCACCTCCGGCACCCATCTCACGTCCGGGTTGTACCAGCTCACTACCTGGCCACTGCCCTTGCGGCCTCGGCCGGCAAACTGCAGCGGATGACTGACCCAGCGGCCCGCCGCCGGCTCGTCGAGGGTGGGCAGATAAGTCCCCAGCACGACCGGTCGCGTTGCGGCGAGCGAGGCAAACTCACCCAGCGATGCCACCGCTTCAAGGGTGCGCCGCCCACCCACGAGTGAGCTGAAATCCCGCGTCACCGACCAGGTGCGATCCTCCAGCACGCGTGCATTGGCCTGTATCGAACGCCCGCCGACGGCCAGCGTCACCGTGACACTGTCGCCCGGCACACCGAAGCCTGACACCACCGTCAACCGCCCGATGTGGCCGTCCGCGACCGGCGTCTCGATAAACGGCGCTGCCGGGACGACGTCATAGTTCAACAACGCGGTAATGTCCGATTCCCGCAACTTGCCGCCTTCATCAACAAACGTTTGCCGCGCCCAGATGGTTTTCCTGCCCACTGGCAACGTGACGTCGACTTCCCACTCGCCGTTCCCGTTCACCGCGATGTCCGTGAGCCAAGGCCCGGAGTGCTCCTCCAGAAAGACCTCAACGCGCCCGTTCACCATGCCCTTCCCCATAAGCGTCGCCGTGCGGGGCAGCTTGCCTTCGGGGGTCGGCTGGGTAATTTCCGGGGGCAACAGCACCACTTCAAAACTGTGCCGGTCACTGGGATCCGAAGGCCGGCCCTTGAGTGTTTGCCGGGCATCGATGGTGTAGATCCTAAATTCCAGATGGGTCAGGTCAATCGACCAGACGCCGTCCTGACTCAGTACTTTGGGCGCACCGAGATCACGATCAAAACGGACATCTCGCAACTGCAGTGTCGCGCCCGCCATACCTTTACCGCCCTCGACCGTGACCACACGACCGACTTTCGAATCGGCATCCGGCTTGGTGATTGTCGGTTTGAGCATGACCACGGAAACCGTGAAGGTCTTACTCGCTTTTTCTGATGTTTGCTTGCCAACGATCTGAAAGACCTCGACGGTATGCAATACATCCGGAGCGAATTCCTTTGATCGCTGGAAAGACCAGTTGCCGTTCGAGATGGTTGCCAGATGCTCTTCGGGGCTGTCGCTGAATTTGACCTTCACCACCGCTCCCGGCCAGCACGCGCCGCTGAACCTGGGTGACTGACCATCCTCGACCGGCTCATTCAGGCCGGGGGCCAAGGGGGGGATGGTGACGGTGTGATTAATACCCGTGGTCAGTTCCAGGCCGAGGGACTGTTTGATCAGAAGGACGCGCTCAAACGTTGGGCCCCATTCCGTCGGCGCCGTGCTTGACCATTGGTTATTCCTCACAACAACGTCGGGCAGGTCTGTGATGCTCCCATCGCCGTTCAACAACTTGACCGTGGCGCCGTCCGTGCCTGTACCGGTGATGATCGGCTTATAGCCGGAGGTCGATTTCACGTTGCTGACTTCAGGCAGAACTTTGCTGAAGAGGGGTTTTACGGGTACCGAAGGGATCCAGCCGCTTGCGCCGTCGCCAACCTTTTGAATGATGCTGAGCGTGTAACTGCCGAAAGGCCAGTTGGTCGCCGTGGCCTCCCACTTGCCATCCACCACTGGAACAGAAGGTATCGCAGGTGCATCAGGCCCACTGACACGAGTGATCTCGACGGTTGCCCCCGAATATCCGCTTCCCGCAACTTTTATCGAGCCATCAAGGGGGGTGGTTATTGAGATATTCGAGACCGGCGCGGGGCGGACTTTGAACGCTCGCGGATCCGATCTATCGGAGTGATCGGCGAGGCTGGCAACGAATTGTTCTGCCCTCAGACTCAGAGGGCCCGGCGTCATGTCCGGGACAGTGACACGCCATCCTTCTGTGCCCGCTATAGTCGAGCCGGTGGCAACAACACTGTGCTCAACCGTATCGCGCAAAATCTCGACAGTAGCCCCACGCATGCCTTTTGAACCTTCAATTGTGAAGGTTGTATCCACCACTGCGCCTGCATCAGGGGAAAGAATCTGGGGTGTCTGGATGACATCAACCCATACCGGATCGGACTCAACTTCAGTGCTCCCTACTCGCGCTTTGACAATCAGCCGAACCCGACCTTCTGGCAAATAGGCATTTGGCGTTCTGAACCATTGACCATTGCTAACGTTAGCACTGCCGTACTGCTTGGGTTCGCCCGGTTCAGTACTGTAAAGAGTGACGATTGAACCGTCCAAACCATTGCCCCGAACTATCGGCGTTTTTCCCACAATCGTATTGTTGGTGGGGCTTTCAATCTGCGGGGTCAAACGCCGCACCGTAAAAAGGTCAGATCCGTCACTGGTCACGTTTTGAAACCAAACGACAGATAAGCTCATGTTTCTCGGCCACCCTACCATCGAGACCGGAAATTCAAAGTTGCCGAGCCCATCAGCTCTACCCTCTCCAATAACATCACCAGTCTGGAAGTGTTTACATATCACCCTCTCACGGACCGGGCATCTACTCCCCTTCAAGGAGAATACGTCTCCCACAACCTGGTTGTTATGTTTCGGATCGAGGACAGGGGGCGCGACGTTATAAAGCGTCCACACCTCGGAATACCTATAAGAGTCCGGATACATCACCCATTGCAGAATCCGAAATTGGTTTATCCCGGGGTGCAGGATATCTCTGAACGTCAGTTCAAATACCCCATCTCCGCCCATTTGCCGCTCATCACCCAAGTCTGTGTCATTGTAGGCCCCGATAATTTTTACGTTGCGTCTCGCATGGCCACCGCCAGTGACCTTGACGGGGTTTCTCACGCGCTCACCGTAGGAGGGTGTAAGGATGTAAGGCGGTGAGTCGAGGATTTCAGCATCATCGGATGCACCGTTTACAGGCTCTTCGTCAAAGGTCGCCATGGTCAGTTCCTTCTCGTGGGTGGGTGCGGAATGGTTTGCCGAAAGCCTTTAAATACGCCCCCGCCCCTGCGCTACGCACCTGTAAAATCTGACAGTCCCGACGAACGGTCGCGTACAAAAAAAGCCGTTTTGCCCCCCCCCCGGCAACGTCCTCATCCGCAGGCTACGCCGGGTTGCGCCTTTGCCTACACATCCCTCAGAATCCGCCGGCTTGTGCGCTTTGCTGATGCCCCGTAACTTGATCCGTGCCGCTGCCAATCAGTGGTCGGGTTTAGTCGCCCGGGAGGTATACGAAGGTGCATAAGCGTCATCAAGTCGGGTATTCCCTATCCCCGCACTCGATGGTGGCTGTGCGCAGGGCGCCCTCGGGCGCGCCGGTTTTTTCGTATTTCTCCCGGTCGACTAACCTGCGTCCAGCCGCCACCCCCTCGTTTAGTCGCGAGACGGTGGCAGCTCCATTAAAAGGAAATACGATCATGTGCAAAGAGACGCCGAATCCCCCCGAAACCGACGACTCGGTTTCCCCCTACAAATCAGCCCAATCGAAAAAGCTCCACGAGGCCGCCGAAAAAGCCCTCGACCACTACCTCAAACCCACCGCCTCACCCTCGCGCAATTCCGTGGATCGCGGCATGCAGATGTTCATGATCGCCCCCGACCTCAATCGCGAAGCCGTGGCCATTCAGACCTACGAAACGTTTTCCTCGGTGAGCATTCTGCTGCTGGACCTGGCGGACAGCCTCGACGACAAGCCGCGACATCTGGCGATGGCGATTTATCAATTGAGCGAGATGGGTTTATTGCTGGCGGAACAGGCGCTGGATAACGAGCGGGCGATTGCCGTGACCTGATCGTTGACCCTGCGGCGCATGAACTGACGCCATCGCGGGCAATCCCGCTCCCACAGGTTCAGCGAACAGACACAGCATCCGTGAACGACGCAAACCCTGTGGGAGCTGGCTTGCCAGCGATAGCAACAGTGAGGTCGCCGCAGAATTCAGGCCGAGGCCGGCAACGGCTGAAAGCTGAAGTACTGCTTCAACGCCGCGACCAGTTGCCCGTATTCCGCCGGTGGTCGTTGCAGGCTGAAACCAGCATCGTAATGCAGAGGTGTGGCGTCTTCATGGCACCACAGGCAACACGCGGTGAGGTCGATCACCTGCTGGCACCCTTGTTCGCTGGGTATTTTCAGACGCAGATGGAACTCCGCCCCGATCATCATCGGCAACTGGCTGATCAACATCAGCCCGTCCTCGGACACATTGCCGAGAAAGCCGATGGGTTTGTCGGTGACGCTGTTGAACACTCTGAGGAAATACGGCAACTGATGCCGTTCGATTCGGCGGTCGGTAAACATGCGCAGTTCGCCATGCAAGGCTCCATCACAGAGCCGCACCTAATGCTTCGGAACGCGCCGGTTCGGCAGACGCGCTCTCCCCGCTTCCGGTGTGACGGTCGCTAAAACGCCATCACCTTACAACTGCCAGTCGCAGGTGTTGCACGGGCATATTAGAGACTCGGCTCTAGACCCGATTGATTCGACTATAGCTCAGGCTGTACAACCGGCCAGCATTTGTATGACAACTGCCATCAAAAGCTGGTTGGACGCACCACGGCCGCCGCGCTGCGAGTCGGGTAATGGCCCAGGCTCTGCAAGGTTTCCAGTCGCGCACGGGCGCGGTAGGCGTACTCGCTGTTGGGGTACGAGGCAATGATGAACTGATAAGTCTGCACCGCATCGACAAACATCTTTTGCCGCTCAAGGCACTGCCCGCGCATCATCGACACTTCCGGCCACACATACGGGCGGGCACGGCTGGCGCGTTCGACCTTCGACAGTTCGAGCATGACCTGCTCGCAATTGCCGCGATCGTAAGCGCTGTAGGCATTGTTCAAATGATGGTTCATCGACCAACGGGTGCAACCCGTCACGGCGAGGACGCTGAGGGCAAGGGCGGCAATGGGCAACAATCGCATGGGGGTTCTCCTGTCTTGTGCTCTGTATCGACCCTTGCTGAGAAATCTTCAGAAGTGTTTGCGCCAATCGTCGTGTTCAATAAAGAAACTATTAAGTAGTGCAAACGAACAATGACTACACCCACGGAGCATAGTAGCCTTCGCTAGCGCTTGAACTCAGGAGTCTTTGCATGTCCGTCCGTCGTACCAAAATCGTCGCTACCCTTGGCCCGGCCAGTAACTCGCCGGAAGTTCTCGAACAGCTGATTCTGGCTGGCCTGGACGTTGCCCGTCTGAACTTCTCCCACGGCACCCCCGACGAGCACAAGGCTCGCGCAAAACTGGTGCGTGACCTGGCTGCCAAGCACGGCCGCTTTGTCGCCCTGCTGGGTGACCTGCAAGGCCCGAAAATCCGTATCGCCAAATTCGCCAACAAGAAGATCGAGCTGAAGATCGGTGACAAGTTCACCTTCTCCACCAGCCATCCGTTGACCGAAGGTAACCAGCAAGTGGTCGGTATCGACTACCCGGATCTGGTGAAAGACTGTGGCGTGGGCGACGAGCTGCTGCTCGACGACGGCCGCGTGGTAATGCGCGTTGAAACCGCCACCGCCACTGAACTGAATTGCGTCGTGACCATCGGCGGCCCGCTGTCCGACCACAAAGGCATCAACCGTCGCGGTGGCGGCCTGACCGCACCGGCCCTGACTGAAAAAGACAAGGCCGACATCAAGCTCGCCGCAGAAATGGAAGTCGACTACCTCGCCGTGTACTTCCCGCGTGACGCCGCCGACATGAACTACGCCCGTCTACTGCGCGACGAGGCCGGCGGCACTGCCTGGCTGGTGGCGAAAATCGAACGCGCCGAAGCCGTGGCCGACGACGAAACCCTCGACGGTCTGATCCAGGCCTCCGATGCGGTGATGGTTGCCCGTGGTGACCTCGGTGTGGAAATCGGCGACGCCGAGCTGGTGGGCATTCAGAAGAAAATCATTCTGCACGCACGCCGCCACAACAAGGCTGTGATCGTTGCGACCCAGATGATGGAGTCGATGATCCAGAACCCGATGCCGACCCGCGCCGAAGTGTCCGACGTGGCCAACGCCGTGCTCGACTACACCGACGCCGTGATGCTCTCGGCCGAATCCGCTGCCGGTCTGTATCCGCTGGAAGCCGTGCAAGCGATGGCGCGCATCTGCGTCGGCGCTGAAAAGCACCCGACTCTGAAAACCTCCAGCCACCGCATCGGCAAGGAATTCACCCGCTGCGACGAAAGCATCGCGCTGGCGACCATGTACACCGCCAACCACTTCCCGGGCGTCAAAGCGATCATCGCCCTGACCGAAAGTGGTTACACCCCGCTGATCATGTCGCGCATCCGTTCCTCGGTGCCGATCTACGCCTTCTCGCCACACCGCGAGACTCAGGCGCGCGCAGCGATGTTCCGTGGCGTGTACACCATTCCGTTCGATCCGGCCTCGCTGGAACCGCACGAAGTCAGCCAGAAAGCGATCGACGAACTGGTCAAGCGCGGCGTTGTGGAAAAAGGCGACTGGGTCATCCTGACCAAGGGCGACAGCTACCACACCACCGGCGGCACCAACGGCATGAAGATCCTGCACGTGGGTGATCCACAGGTCTGAGTGATCAGGCGCTGAAAAAACAAAGCCCCGCCATGTAAATGGCGGGGCTTTTTGTTTTTCTCGTTCAGGCGTTGCCGTTTGATTGCATTTTCCCGGGGGTGTCAACTGTCAGGTCTGACAGTTGACGACAGACTTACCCGGGCATCCAATGAGCGCTCCTTCGACGGTCATCACCGTCGGACTGTTCGATCCATTGATGGATCAGGAGCACGCAATGAACAGGCAAGCCTTGAATGATGCAGGGAAGCTCGATCAGGGCTTTGGTGACGGCGGTGTCGTCGCGATCACCGTTGCGGGTTATCCATCGGTCAGGTTTACCTGCGTGAACATCGGGCCGGATAAAAAGATTTATTGCGCCGGTATCAGTGAACGCGAGCTGGATCCGAATCAGGTCTATACGCTGGGCCGTTTCAATGCAGACGGCACTGTGGATAGCGGTTTTGGCATCGCCGGGTTTGCTTACGGGATTTATCCCGGTTATGAGCTCTCGAAGGTTCAATCACTGGCCTTCCAGCCTGACGGAAAAATCATCGTTGCCTGCACGGTTTATACAACTGAGAGCCGAGAGGCACCGGCCTTGTCACGGTACGGCGCTGATGGCTGGCTGGATCCGGAGTTCGGTACACATGGCCGAACCGTGCTGGATATCACGCTGACGCCGCCAGCCGCCAATACACCCTCAACCGCCTCCGGCATTCCCAGTGGCAATGGTTCGACCCCACATGGCGTGGAGGTGCTGCCGGACGGAAAAATCCTCACGTTCCAACACTACTATTTCAATCCCGAGCAATCCCATGGCTTGATTATCCGGCTGGACAACAAAGGAACCCTGGATCCTGATTTCAACCAGACCGGATACATCCCGGTGATTCATCCGGCCTATGCCCTGAAAGCTACGGTATTGAGAAATATCATGGTGCAAACCGATGGCAAGTACCTGGGCTGCGGGAACGTCTATGGCAACGCTGATCGACCCAACTCGGCCTTGTTTGTGCGCTATGACAGCACAGGCCAGTTGGACCCTGGCTTCGGCGACGGAGGGTTTGTCACCGTGGTCGACGGCACCCACTCGATTCTGCTCGAGGGCATGGTTCAACAACCCAACCAGCGAATCCTGGGGTTTGGCAGTACGCTTTTCCCCAACTATGGCTCATTGATCAGCATCGAACCCGATGGCAGCCCCAATATCCAGTTCAATGGCGGCAAACCGCTCAATACCGTGCTGGAAGATGACGCCACGGGTACATGGGAGGGCGCAGCCATTCAGAAGGACGGCAAGATCGTGGTCGCGGGCGGCATCGCCATGGGACGGGAGGTGGATATCGTCGTCGCGCGCTTTATCGATGCTCAGTTCGATCCGGCCTTCAATGAAGGTCAAGGCTGGGTTCGTACCCACCTGGAAAACGGTGCGCAGTACGCCACCGGAATGACCTTGCAGGAGGATGGCAAGATTCTGGTCTGCGCTCGCCTGCCCAACAATAAAAGCGTGTTGTTACGCTATCTCGCTTGAATTTCTGGCGGTAGAAGGAACGTGTCCAACACACGGCACACGTCCCGTCTACTGTCAGACCTGACAGTAGACGGGAGTAGTAATCGGGCAGCTACTGAGTCGACAACCGTCCACTCAAGGAGAGCCCCATGAACCCGTCGAATCGCTCTGCGCAGCAAGCAGGAACGCTTGATGAAAGCTTTGCAGACGCCGGTATTTTCCGCCTGAGTCTTCCCGCTCCGGGCCCCGAAACCTTACTGGCAGGCATCAAGGCCGATAACACCTCCACACGCCTGTACTTCGCAGGTCAGGCACGCTCTGAAGTCACTCAGCGACCTTATGTGCTGGGCTGTCTGACAACGGATGGGCAGCTGGATCCGAGTTTTGCCAAGGAAGGGATCGCCAGCGGTTTTTTTGCCGGTAGCCGCGAGTCCATGGGCCATTCGATAACTCTTACGAACGACAGCAAAATTCTTTTGGCCGGTACGGTCGGCGCGCGCGACCCCGCGTTGGCGCGGTTTTCATCCGAAGGTGTGCTCGATACCGGTTTTGGCGATAAGGGCTATGTCATCCTCCCAGTGCCCGCAAGTGCTGGCGAGGAAGCCGTTGTGGAGTCCGTCGACAGCGAACACGCTTCATCGGGGAACATCGTGCCACTGGATGATGGAAAAATTCTGGTGGTGAAAACCTATGTCATTTCGCACCTGGCAGACATTCGGTCCTTCGTCTACTTGCTCAACAACGACGGCTCTCTGGACACGTCCTTCAATCAAAAAGGCTACGTCGAGGTTATTCACCCGGATGCCGCGCCCAGAGAGGTGAAACTGCACAGCGGCTTGATTGATCAGGATGGCAAGATCGTCGTTTGCGGCCAACTGGCCCCCCGCTCCGGTCTGTCGACCGCCCTGTTCGCGCGCTTCACACGCGACGGCAAACTAGATCCGGATTTCGGCAAGGGTGGATTTGTGATGGTGTCGTTAGTGGATTCCGCCACTCTCGAATCGATCATTCAGCAACCGAACAACCGGCTGCTGGGCATCGGCAAAACCGACAAACCTGAGGGCCTCCTGATCAGCCTCGAACCGGATGGCACTGCCAATATCCAGTTCAATCGCGGCCAACCCCTGCTGACTCGATTGGACAATGCCCCGACCTATTGGCAAAGCGGGGTCATGCAACCCGACGGCAAGATCGTTTTGATCGGCAAGTATCAACTGCCGGATAACAACCTCCCGGCCGTCGTCGCCAGACTGCTCAGTGACGGCACGTTTGATCCAGCGTTCGCCGATGTCGGCTGGGTGGGCACCCGTGTTGACGGAACAACGACCTTCAGGGATGTCGCGTTACAGACGGACGGAAAAATCGTCGTTGCGGGAGAGCGCTTCAACTCGGATGTTCAAGGGCTGGTTCTGCGTTTTCACGGACGCAATCAGGCCGACGTTGCCCCCCGATAAAAAAATGGCGAGGTAGGCAAGTGCGTGATGGCCACTCGCCTCCCGCCAACTCTGTCAGTTACCTATTTCTACCCAATGGATTAAATAATCGATACCCCCGCATCAGGCAGGGGAATGGCCTTGGAGGCTTCGATGACGGACTCACTGAATACACCCGGCACACTGGATTTCAGCTTCGGGACTTTCGGCACTCGAACACTGCTGGGATCAGACGTCAAAGCCATCGCGGTGTTGACCGACGTTGGCCCTGATCAAGGCAAGGTCGTCGGCGTCATCAGTGGCACCAACAGTTTCAAGCTCTTTCGGCTGAATGAAAATGGCTCGCTCGATACCACATTTGGTCCGGACGGCACTGGCTACTCGGAAGACGGTTTCGGCGTCCCCGGAAGTTTTTCTACACCCCAGGCTCTGGCCATCGTTAACAGCGACCAGATTCTGGTATCGGGACATCTTCGCGACAGCAGTCTTGCGCCCAACTTTCCGGCCGCCACGCTATTCAATAGCAATGGATCGGCGAACCTGGTGTTCGGGAAGTTCAAGTTCGACACACCTGTGCCGCCCTCAATTCCGATAGCCACACTGCCTGCTCGCACCGAATCGGCAACAACCGCCAACGCGGCAAAGATCCTGCTTTCCTTCAATAACAGTGCGCCGGGGCCATACCGCAACTGGGGCTTGTTAGTGCAACTGACCCTTGACGGAAAGCTGGACACGGCCCTCGATGGACGCGGCTATGTCTTCTTGCGCCATAACGGGCTGGACACCTCGACTATCGGTGTAGTTACGCAAACCGACGGCCGAATCATTTTGGCGGGCTCAACTGCCGCTGAAGGTTTTGTCGCAGGTTACACGTCGACGGGACAGCCAGACTTTACCTTCGGCAAAGAAGGCAGCGTCACCACCTTCACATCCAGCGAAGGGCCGGTCCGAGTCAATAAGCTCCTGCTGCAGGCGGATAACAAACTCGTCGCCGTCGGCACGGTTGCCAATGGCACAAGTGGCTGGATCACGCGGAAACTTGGCGATGGGAAAGATGACATCAGTTTCAATGACGCAAAGGATGTCATTACCTCAATTACCTTCAGAAAACTGCAATGGAAGTCGGCAGTTATCGATTCAAACGGCTCTATCGTTGCGGGCGGTGAAGTGGACGCTCGTGTGAGTGTCGTAGGCCGAATTACTCAAGATGGCTTGATCGACACCAGCTTCTCGGCCACAGGTATCAGCGACTGGAGTGCTGAACACACCCCCAATCAACTGAACAGTGCAGGCGCGCAGACAAACACTCAGATCATTGTTGCCGGTAGACAAACAACTGAAGCATCAGTCTCGCGATATCACGGTTGAATGAAGTCGGTAAGCAAAGTCCTGCCATACGAATGGCAGGACTTTTTGTTCGGATCCGATAGATTTATCAACTGATCTGACCCCTTCGCGAGCAGGCTCGCTCCCACAGGTGAACGCATTTCAAATGTGGGAGCGAGCCTGCTCGCGAAGAGGCCTGCTCGACCGTCCGAAAATCAATGCCGTTTGATAAACCCGGTCAGCGCCGCCAACGCTTCTGGCGAACGCAGGCGCTGAGTGAACAACGTGCCCTCCTCCTCGATCACGGTGCGGATCTGCTCGCGGTCCGGCGCTTTCATCAATTGCTTGCTGATGCGCACTGCTTCCGGTGGCAGCTCATCAAAACGTAACGCCATCTCACGCGCTTTGGCCAATGCCGCCTCGCCGCTGCCCAACGCCTCTGTGGCGATGCCCCACTGGGCGGCCAGTTCACCGCTGAAGCCTTCGCCGAGCAGCAACAACTCTGCCGCTTTGGCCTGCCCGAGCAAACGCGGCAGGATCAGGCTGGAAGCGAACTCCGGGCACAAGCCGAGGTTGACGAACGGCATGCGCAAGCGCGCATCGCGGCTGACGTAAACCAGATCGCAATGCAGCAACATCGTGGTGCCGATGCCGACCGCCGCTCCGGCCACAGCAGCGATCACCGGTTTGCGGCATTCGAGCAGGTTAAGCATGAAGTGGAACACCGGGCTGTCGAGATCACTCGGCGGTTGCTGGATGAAGTCGGCGATGTCGTTGCCGGCGGTGAAGCATTCGCTGCTGCCGGTGATCAGTACGGCGTTGATTTCAGGGTCAACGTCAGCCTGTTTCAATGCCTCGGCGAGATGGCTGTACATGGCGCGGGTCAGGGCGTTTTTCTTGTCCGGGCGGTTGAGGCGCAGGGTCAACAAACCGCGTTCGCGTTCCAGCAGGATGGCGTCAGTCATGGCGTGTCTCAATAGTTCAGGTCAGCGAAGATCAACTGTGGCGAGGGAGCTTGCTCCCGCTGGGCTGCGCAGCGGCCCCAAAAGCTTGTGAGCACTGCGCACTCAAACGGGAGCAAGCTCCCTCGTCACAGGAACTCTCGAACCAATGAAGTCAGCGTTCAACCACGGGACAGGAACACATCGGCCAGCAGTTGATTGCGCGGCAGACCAGCCAGGTACAGACGCCGGGCGAAGGCGTCGACACTGGCCGTCGAGCCGCAGACTAAGGCCAGGGTTTGCCGGGAAACAAGGCGCAGTTGCGCCAAAGCGGCGGCTGACTCGGCCGCCGTCCACAGTTCGATGCTGAGGTTTTCGCGCTGGGCGGCCAATGCCGCAAGGGGTTTGGCCAGATAATGCGCTTGGGCATCATGGGCCAGGTGAATGACGCGAATGGCGCCTTGGTGATCCTGACGCAAGGCTTCGCGCAGCACGCCGAACAAGGGGCCGAGTCCCGTACCGGCCGCCAGCAACCACAGCGGTCGGGTGTGCCAGTCAGGGTCGTAATGCAGCGCGCCGCCGCGCAGTTCACCGAGACGGATCGGGTCGCCGATCTGCAAGCGGCGTGCGGCATCACTGAACTCACCGGGTTGGTGACAGTCGAGGTGGAACTCCAGAAAACGGTCTTCTTCCGGCAGGCTGGCCAGCGAATACGGCCGTGCAATGTGATTGATCCACAGCACCAGATGCTGGCCGGCGCTATAGCGCAGCGGCCGTTGCGGGGTCAGGCGCAGGCGCAGGACGTTGGCGCTGAGCCAGTCCAGCGCTTCGACCACGGCCGGGCGACCGTCGGCGAGCGGGTCGAAGGTGTGCACCTGCAAGTCTTCGATCACCTGACACTGGCAGGCCAGTCGCCACCCTTGCTGGCGTTGCTCGGCGCTCAAGGCATCCGGACGATTGTCGGCGGGCAGGCCTTGTACGCACTGAACCAGACACGCATGGCAACTGCCGGCACGGCAGCTGTAAGGCACGGCCACACCGTTCTGATTGAGGGCGTCGAGCAGATTGCTGCCCGTCGCCACCGACCATTGCCGTTCTGCGACACGAAGTTCAGGCATCGACGTTCTCCCACGCGGCCGCACAGCGATTGCGCCCGTCACGCTTGGCCCGATAGAGCGCCTGATCAGCCCGCTGCAAGGCATCATCCAGATCATCGCCCACCGCCAGCAGGGTCATGCCGGCCGACAGGCTGAGGTTGCGCACATTCAGGCCGATCAGTTCAACATCGGTAAAGGCAATACGCAGACGCTCGCAGCAAGCGGTCAGCCGTTCGGCGTTGCAATCGGGCAGCAACACGACGAATTCCTCACCACCATAACGCGCCAGTACATCGCCGTCGCGCAGGCAGGCCTGGGCGACGCCGGCGAACGCCTGCAACACCTGATCGCCGGCGGCATGACCATGCAAATCGTTGATGCGTTTGAAATGGTCGAGATCGATCAGCGCCAGTCCGTGCACGACGTCGCTGTCCAGCGCATTCAGTTCACGCGAGGCCAGGCGCAGAAAGTGCCGGCGGTTGAACAGGCCGGTCAGTTCGTCTGTGGCGACCAGATCTTCGAGCTGACGCATCATCCCGCGCAACGTGTCTTGATGCGCTTGCAAGGCAAAGCGGCGCTGGCGTATGCGTTGCCGCGAGACCTGAACGAAACGCGCATAAATCACCAGCCACGCCAACACCATGGCGAGGATGCACACCTGCAAAGCGGCAAGTGCGGGCTCGCGCAAGCGGTAGTGATAACCGTCCCACAGGGTGATCGCGCAAAAGCTGAAGAACACCAGCAGCGCACAGCGGATGAACGCCCGCCGGCTCAGATGGAACAGACCGAACAGCAGGATCAGCACATAGAACACCAGGAAGGCGCTGCGCGCTTCATCCAGATGGGCGATCAGCCAGGTCTGCCAGCCGAGCCCGAGCAAGACTTGCCCTTCGGTCAGGCTGGGATCGGCAAAGCGCAGATTGCGCCCGCTCCAGAACAGCGCGAACAGGGCGGCCTGACTGATCACCACCAGCGCGCTGCCGATGGCCACGGAGGTCAGGGATTGTTCGTAATGACCGGTGAAAAACGCCAGCCACAGCAGCAGCAAAGCCAATCCATAGGTGGCTGCAGCGAGGGCAAAGCGTTTGAGCAAAAGACGTTGAATGGCGTTATGGGTCAATCGTTGACTCACCGTGCGATTGGAGGCTGACCGAGTGTCCTACTCTACAGACCGGCTGCCACTTTAGTGGCGTAGTCGATAAATGACCACCGATTTTCGGGCTCGAAAATTGACGTCAAAAGTGTGGCCTGCCTCACTTGAATCACGGCCAGTATGAGGTTCCCTGTGGTGAGGGGATTCATCCCCGATGGGCTGCGCAGCGGCCCTGCGAGATCTTGCAGGCAAACCGGGTGCACAGTATTTACGACTGCTGCGCAGCCGGACGGGGATAAATCCCCTCACCACAACGGTTATCCGACCAAAAGCCAATGTGTGCGCCCCACCGAGGCGCGGTATACTGCCGCGCCTTTTTAGCGTCGCGCCAGCAGCCCCGGCGTGCCAGAGGAACAGCTACAAGCCTCAAGCTTCAAGCCACAAGCTCAAGCAGTCCGCGTACTGCTCCAACTTGCCGCTGATAGCTTGAAGCTTGTAGCTGCCCCATAGAATGTTCCCGTCTTTTAGAGGAGCGCGACTCATGACCGTGATCAAGCAAGACGACCTGATTCAGAGCGTTGCCGACGCCCTGCAGTTCATTTCCTATTACCACCCCGTGGATTTCATCCAGGCGATGCACGAAGCCTACCTGCGCGAAGAATCGCCAGCGGCCCGTGACTCGATGGCGCAGATCCTGATCAACTCGCGCATGTGCGCCACCGGCCACCGGCCGATCTGCCAGGACACCGGTATCGTTACCGTGTTCGTGCGCGTCGGCATGGACGTACGTTGGGATGGCGCCACCATGGGCCTGGACGACATGATCAACGAGGGCGTGCGTCGCGCCTACAACCTGCCGGAAAACGTCTTGCGTGCCTCGATCCTCGCCGACCCGGCGGGCGCTCGTAAAAACACCAAGGACAACACCCCGGCAGTCATCCACTACTCCATCGTCCCGGGCAACACTGTGGAAGTGGACGTAGCGGCCAAGGGCGGCGGCTCCGAGAACAAGTCGAAAATGGCCATGCTCAACCCGTCCGACTCGATCGTTGACTGGGTGCTCAAGACCGTTCCGACCATGGGCGCCGGCTGGTGCCCACCGGGCATGCTCGGCATCGGCATCGGCGGCACCGCCGAGAAAGCTGCAGTGATGGCCAAAGAAGTGTTGATGGAATCCATCGACATTCACGAGCTGAAAGCCCGTGGCCCACAGAACCGCATCGAAGAAATGCGTCTGGAGCTGTTCGAGAAGGTCAACCAGTTGGGCATCGGCGCCCAGGGCCTCGGTGGCCTGACCACCGTGCTTGACGTGAAGATCATGGACTACCCGACCCACGCCGCTTCGCTGCCGGTGTGCATGATCCCGAACTGCGCCGCCACCCGTCACGCGCACTTCGTGCTCGACGGTTCCGGCCCGGCCTCGCTGGAAGCGCCACCGCTGGACGCCTACCCGGAAATCGTCTGGGAAGCCGGCCCGTCGGCCCGTCGTGTCAACCTCGACACCCTGACCCCGGAAGACGTGCAGAGCTGGAAGCCGGGCGAAACCGTCCTGCTCAACGGCAAAATGCTCACCGGTCGCGACGCCGCGCACAAGCGCATGGTCGAGATGCTGAACAAGGGTGAAACCCTACCGGTAGACCTGAAAGGTCGCTTCATCTACTACGTCGGCCCGGTTGATCCGGTGGGCGACGAAGTGGTTGGCCCTGCAGGCCCGACCACCGCAACGCGGATGGACAAGTTCACCCGTCAGATCCTTGAGCAGACCGGCCTGTTGGGCATGATCGGTAAATCCGAGCGCGGTCCGACCGCGATCGAAGCGATCAAGGACAACAAAGCCGTGTACCTGATGGCCGTTGGCGGCGCCGCTTATCTGGTTGCTCAAGCGATCAAGAAGTCAAAAGTGCTGGCATTTGCCGAGCTGGGCATGGAAGCGATTTACGAGTTCGAGGTCAAGGACATGCCGGTCACCGTCGCGGTGGACAGCAAAGGTGAATCGGTACACATCACCGGCCCTGCGATCTGGCAACAGAAGATCAGCGAAAGCCTGGCGGTAGAAGTGCAGTAAGCGCTTGAACCGCTAAAAAAAGAAGGCCGGCCCGTCCCACGACGCGCCGGCCTTTTTTATCCCTGCCATCCCGCGTAGGAGCAGCCTTCGGCAGCCCCTACATTTGGCATCAGCCATTTGGCGATAAAAACCACGACAAAGCATACAAAACGGTCTTGCACACCTGTCAGATCTGACAGGTTACGCGCCGCCCGGTTCTTGATAGCGTCAGTCCACCCTCGATCACAGCGTGCGCAACGGACAGGAACATGGCCGATCAAAACCTGAGCATCACTACGCCCTCCATCGCCAAAAGCTCATCGATCGCCACCATCGGCAAGAGTTGGGGCGCTGTCGGCCCGACGGGTGCTGCGTCGTTCGAGCTGCCGATTCCCCTTTCCGCCGGGCGTGGCTGGGATCCGCAACTGTCGCTGACTTACAGCAGCCAGACCGGCAACGGCCCGTTCGGTATCGGCTGGAATCTGGGCCTCGGGCAGATCAGCCGACGCACCAACAAAGGCGTGCCCCGCTATACCGAACACGACGAAATCATCGGCGCCGACGGTGAGGTGTGGATGCCCGAGCTTGAGGCTGATGGTTCGCTCAAGTCGCGTCTCGAAACCCATTACGGCAAAGGCGAAGGTGACGACGACACCGACATCGGCCCCCACCGGGTGGTGCGTTATTGGCCACGGGTCGAAAGCGATTTTTCCCTGCGCGAGCTCTGGCAGCCAACGGACGATCAACCGCCCTTCTGGCTGATCCACGGCGCCGACGGTTCGCTGCATCTGTATGGCAAGACGCCTGACTCACGTCGCGCCGATCCGGATGATCAAGCCAGGATCAGCACCTGGCTGCTTTGCGAAAGCATGAATACCCACGGCGAGCACATCTGTTTCGTTTACAAAGCCGATGATCAGGACCCCGACCCGATTCACGATTACCGTGCCCAGCGCTATCTGGAGCGGGTGTGTTACGGCAACTTCACCGCCAGCAAGCATTTGTACGCTTGGAAAGAGGACAAGCTTGCGCAACTGAATTGGCATTTCCAACTGATTTTCGACTACGGTGAACGCACTGTATCGCTGACCGAAGTCCCGGTGTATGACGGCGACACATTGCTGCCATGGCCTGTTCGCCCGGACCCTTTTTCGACGTTTGGCCAAGGCTTTGCAGTCGGCACCCGCAGGCTCTGTCGGCAAGTGCTGATGTTTCATCATTTCCCGGTGAGCCTGCGCGGCGAACCGGTGCTGGTCCGACGCCTGTTGCTTGAATACACAGCCGACAAGGTGTTCAGTCAGATCAGCGCTGCCCACTATCAGGCCTTCGATGCCAGCGGCACCGTGGAAAACAGCCCGCCGGTGGAGTTCGACTATTCAGCGTTCGAGATCAATAAAACCCCGTCACGCCTGTTCGCCATGGACACACAGCCGGGCATCGAAGACGGCGGTTTCTACCAGTGCGTTGACCTCTACGGTGAGGGCGTTCCAGGTTTTCTCTGTCGCTATGACCAATGCTGGTACTACCGCGAGCCGCTGCGTGCAGACGCCGGAAGCGACGAAATCGGTTATGGGCCGTGGACAGCGCTGGACAGGATTCCGGTTGCCGATCGCAGCCGGCCGGTCCAGCAACTGCTCACCGACCTGACCGGTGATGGCCGTCTCGACTGGATCACCGCGCAACCGGGCGCCAGCGGTTTTCGCACGCTGAAGGCGCAACGTGAGTTCGCCGACTTCGTGCCGTTCAATGCGTTCCCGCTGGAGTTCTTCCATACCCTGGCGCAACTGGGTGACCTCAGCGGTGACGGGCTCAGCTCCATTGCGCTGATCGGCCCGCACGCGGTGCGCCTGTACGCCAACCAGCGTGAACAAGGGTTCGCCCGCGCCGAAGACGTGCCGCATACCCCGGTCAACGACCGCTTGCCGTTATTCAGCAATTCGCCCACTGAGCTGGTGCTGCTTGGCAATCTGCTGGGCAGCGACATGCCCGAACTGTGCCGCATTCGCCATGACCAAATCACCTGCTGGCCGAACCTGGGCCACGGCCGGTTTGGCGAAGGTCGCAAGATCAGTTCCCTGCCCTTCACCTACGAGCAGTTCGATTCGGCGCGGGTACGTCTCGCCGACCTCGACGGCTCCGGTGCACCGGCCCTGATCTATCTGCAGTCCGATGCGTTCGAGATTTATCTGAATCGCGGCGGCAACGGTCTGGAGCAGACCCCGGTGATCGTGCCCTGGCCCGAAGGCGTGCGTTACGACCGCCTCAGTCAGGTGAGTTTTGCCGACCTGCAAGGTCTCGGTTGCGCCAGCCTGATCCTGACGGTACCGCACATCAAACCACAGCATTGGCGCTACGACTTCGTCGCGGCCAAGCCGTACTTGCTGACAGTCAGCAATAACAACATGGGCTGCAGTGCCAGCGTGGCCTACCGCAGTTCTGCCCAGGAATGGCTGGATGAAAAACAACGCTTCTTCAAGCTGGAAGCTCTGCCGGTCTGCCATCTGCCGTTTCCGGTGGCGGTGGTCAAAAAACAACAGCAACTCGATGAGATCACCGGCAACTGTCTGACCCAGGCGTTTACCTGGCGCGAAGGTGTTTACGACGGCCAGGAGCGCGAGTTCCGCGGCTTCGGCCAACTGCAGCAAACCGACAGTGAGAGTGCGTCGGCGGACGACGATGTCGGCTTCAGTGCACCAGTGCGGGTCTGCACCTGGTTCCACACCGGGCAAACGCTGGATCGCCAGCGTGATGGCTATTTCAATGAAGACGAACAGGCTGTGCCACTGGGCAACACATTGTTTAGCCGTTATCACGCCGGTGACGAAATTGATGAACCGATCCCGCCCCACGACGCCGACAGCGAATACCAGATATCCCGGGCGCTGGTTGGTTCAGTCACGCGCATTGAAACCTATGCCGATGCGGACATGGACCTGCCGGGCATTCCCACACCCTATACGGTGGAGGAACTGCGCTACCTGGTGCGCGAAGTCAGGCCTCAAGGCCAATATGCCGCTGCCGTGTTGCTGCCATTGGTACTGGAAAAAATCAGCTACCAGTACGACGGTTTCATCGACGATCCGCTGTGTCGCCACGACATCAATCTGCGCTGGAACGATTACGGCCTGTCGACCCATGCATTGGCAGTGAGCTACGCGCGCAGGTTGACTGAATCGGCTACACCGCCATTCAGCGATGCGGATGAACAACAGTGGTGGCGCGACGCCCATGACGAGGCGCAACAATCGTTCTACCTCAGCGAAACCCGTGCGCAATACATCAACCTGACCAGCAATCTCCAGCAATGGCGTCTGGGCTTGCCGTGGCAACAGCGTGGCAATGCGCTGGTGCTGCCAATAGGCACCTTGCCTGAGGGATTGTGCCCGCTTGAAGTGAGTTTCGAGCAACTCGCGGAGCATCAGGATTCGCCGCACTGGAACGCTGAGCGAGTGCTGACGACGCAGTCGGTGCAACGTTATCTCAGTACCGACGGTTTGCCGCTGGACAACGGTGACGCCGAATTCGAAGCACTGGCGGGGCCGTTGGAACTGGCGCAACTGGACAAGACCGCGCTGGACGCTTACAACGTTTTGCCGCCGCCCTTCAACATCCGTGATGAACTGAGAAAGATCGGTTACACGCCGATGAAGCTGATGTTTGAGCCAGAGGTGGCGGACGATGCCGAAGATAATCTGTGGTCATCGACCTTCGGTTTCGCCGATTACGCCGACCTCGAAGGTTTTCATCGGGTGCAGGGCTACCGCGAAACCCCAAGCCATGGGCTCACCACAGCCGAATACGATGATTACCGACTGGTGATCACCCAGGTCGAGTTGCCGGATGGCTGCACCAGCCGGATCACTTACGACTATCACGCGCTGCAACCGCTGACGATCACCGATGCCAACGACAATATCGAGGAGGTGAACTACGAGCCTTCCGGCCAACCGCTGGCGACCAGTTTCCACGGCACTGAATACGGCAAGATTGCGGGTTTCAAAGCGCTTAGCGAATACGAGCGCCCCGCGGATCATCGCCCCGATCCAGCGATAGAAAATCCCCACGATGCCGTGCAACAAGCCGCCAGTACGCTGCGCAAGGACTTGTTCAGCTGGATGGGACTGAGCCCGACCGACAGCCCTGCCGCCCGCGAATGGCTCGCCAGCGGTTACATCCTGCCCAGTGGCTACATTCGTGCCAGCGCCCGCCGCCGACTCGCCGGACTCGCCACACTGACGGCGGCAGAACAGGCGTTGCTTGAGGCACTCGCAACGACCCGTCGGCAACCGGTGCACAGCGTTGTCCTCAGTGCCGACCGTTACCCCGATGACCCTGTGAAGGCGCAGATCCAGATCACCAAGGCCTGCGTCGACGGGTTTGGTCGAGCACTGCAAACCCAGCAGTTGGTTGATCCGGGCCTGGCCTATGCGGTGGACGCTGACGGCTCGCTGATTGTCGAAGACGGCCAGTTCGTTGAAGTCCACGCCGACCCACGGTGGCGCATCAGCGAGCGCATCGAATACAACAACAAAGGCCTGGCCGTGCGGCAGTTCCGACCGTTTTTTGCCAACGCCCACGGTTACATCAATGATCAGTCGCTGCACGCGCTGGGTTACTTCGATCAACTGTTCTACGACCCGCTGGGGCGTGCGGTCAAACTGGTCAACGCCAAGGGCGACTTCTCCCGCGAGACGTATCATCCGTGGTATCACGCCAGCGAAGACTTCAACGACACCGCTGAACCGGAGCCGCCACAACGAAGATCACGGCGTTGACTGCCACCGTGCATTCGCGCACGCCTTCGCTCTCTGTGAGTGATGGCCGTGGCCTGCCGATTCGTCAGGTCGCCTATTTGCGCAGTGTCGCGGACAAAGATGCGACGGCGCTGACAAGCCGTCAGACGCACGATGTAAATGGACGGTTGGTGGCGCAATGGGATCCGCGTTTGCCGGTATCCAGCATCTCGACAGTTTACGGGCTCGCCGGCGAGGCACTGAAAGTCGCCAGTGTCGACGCCGGCTGGCGCCTCAGCCTGCCGGGGCTGGCCGCTGAGCAACTGCAACGCTGGGACGAGCGCGGCGGTCATTGGCGTTCGACCTTCGATGATCAGTTGCGCGTGGTGGCGGTCGAGGGCCGTGATGCGACCGATGTCGACACGTTCATTTACGCCGATGCCAGCGCCGATGCCGGACTCAATCTTCGCGGCCAATTACTGGAGCAGAAGGATCCGTCCGGCGCATTACGCGTGGACAGTTACGCCCTGACCGGCCAACCGCTGAGCGAAACCCGCACATTTCTCGATGGCGAAGCCTTCACCAGTCAGCGCGTTTTCAATCCGTTGGGTGCGGTGCTGGAGCAGATCGATGCCGGCGACCATCGCCAGCAATCGAATTATGGTCAGGCCGGGCAGCTCAGGCAGTTGCAACTGCTGGTCAATGGCCAGACCGAAGAGCAAGAGGTATTGCTCGACGCGCAGTACAACGCCGAGGGGAAAATCGTCGAACAACTGGCGGGGAATGGGGTACGCAGTCGCTGGACTTACGATCCGGCCAATGGTCGCTTGCGCAGCCAGTCCAGCCACAAAGACGCCAAGGTTCTGCAAGACTTCGAGTACTTTTACGACCCGGCCGGCAACATTATCCGTATCG
Organism: Pseudomonas sp. NPDC087598; assembly: GCF_044743525.1. NCBI lineage: Bacteria > Pseudomonadati > Pseudomonadota > Gammaproteobacteria > Pseudomonadales > Pseudomonadaceae > Pseudomonas > Pseudomonas sp. NPDC087598. The sequence goes on from NZ_JBIUWQ010000016.1 coordinate 78,003, forward strand.
AAGACCACGCCTTTGCTCCGACCTGGTTTGCCAACCAGTTCGTCGACGGCCATCGCGACTTCAGCTACGACTCGCTGTACCGCCTGATCAGCGCCAGCGGTTACGACGACGGCCCGCTCTCGGACATTCCCGGGATACCGCAGCCCACCGATCCGAACAACCGCCTCAACTACATCCAGACCTTCACCTACGACGCCGGTGGCAACCTGACCGAATTGGTCCATGTGCGAGCCGGCGCCAGCTACACCCGCCAGATGCGCATTGACCCAACCAGCAACCGTGGCATGCGCTGGCAACCGGGCGACCCAGAACCTGTCTTCGACACATTGTTCGACCGCCACGGCAACCTGCTGGCCGTACAACCCGGCCAGCCTCTGCAATGGAACGCCCGCGACGAACTGCACAGCGTCACCCTGATCCACCGCGAAGGAGGCCAGGATGATGCCGAGCATTACCACTACAGCCAGGGTCAGCGGGTATTCAAACGCCACGAAACCTTCAGCGGCAGCGGCGGACACTTTCATCAGGTGCACTACCTGCCGGGGCTGGAAATCCGCAGCAAGGACAACGGCGAAGAACTGCACGTCATCAGCGTCGGCAATGCGCGCTGTCTGCATTGGGCAAAAAAGCCTCCCGCCGACATCGACAACAATCAACTGCGCTACAGCCTCGAGGATCACTTGGGGTCCTGCACGATGGAACTGGATCACAACGCGCAAACGATCAGCGAAGAAGGCTACTACGCGTTCGGGACCACGGCGTGGATGACTGCCCGTTCGGCGATCGAGGTCAGCTATAAGTTCGTGCGTTATTCCGGCAAGGAAATGGACGTCAGCGGTTTGTATTACTACGGCGCGCGCTATTACGCGCCGTGGCTGCAACGCTGGATAAGTGCTGACCCGGCGGGGGATGTGGACGGGCTGAATCTATATGGGTTTGTCGGGAATAATCCGCTGGGGTATTTCGATGCTCAAGGGCGACAGCGAACGCCCTGCGAGCTATTAGTAGTCACAAGGGAATATGAGCAGTTATTGTCAACGGTCACCCGCAGACTGGACAGAACGATCTATCAACTCAATCACTTGAACTCGACGAAGGACATTTACACATCCAGCGCAAAGCGTGCCGTATTGACCTTGTTCAACGTTCTGGCATCCGCCATAACTGCCGCCACAGTTGGAACGCTAGCGACGGCCATCGGAACCGTGGCAACGCTCAACCCGTTAGCGGGCGTAGGGATAGGCATCGGCGCAGCAGCACTGGCGGCTGACGCTACCGGTGCTGAAATTGATCGACTCGGCGAAGACAATGCGTTCGGTTACCCACTTCTGCCCAACGGCGCAGATTACGACCTGAATGACGTATACCGAGAAGCGAATCCGAGCGGCTTCATGAATCAGGTGCAATCACTGTTCCAGAAATACGATCCGGGCACCGTAGATGGAAACAAGGAAACCCTCATCGTAGGAACGATTGGCGCCGCTGACACGCTAACGGGAGGCACTCATCTGGAAAAGTGGCTGGCATTTTTCCGCCTGAGTATTGAAATGACTGAAGCCTTCAACGATTCGCTTGGGCCACGGGATCTGGATCTGGTAGAGCGGGGTATCGAAACGCTGGCCGACTACCTCACATTTCGTCAAGAGCTAGCCAACACAGCACTGAAGGAACTTGAAAGTCTTGGCGGGGAAAACATCGCAACGGCCCAGGGCACTCACTATCGCCTCAAGCCACTTGAAACCTCGGTCTTGGGCAAGATGAACCGTGTCGTGGAACTGCTGCCTAGGGTCGCTTCACGCATTCAGCAAAAGAATGCCGCGTAGGAACCATGAAAACAACTAACCTCTCGGCACATACCCCACTGTTGATCGCCATCGACGCAAGAGGGCTAGTAGTCAGGCAACTGGAGTATCTGCGCAAAACTGTCGGGGGCGCGATTGAATGCCTCCTCACCCAGCAGAAGCACAACGCAAAGGGTGAAGTGATCGCAAAACGCGACCCTCGCCTGTTTGGCTCAAGCTCCACGCCCAACCTTGCGACCATTTACACCCTGACCGGCGCCCCCTTGAAAATCGTCAGCGTCGACGCCGGCTGGCGCCTGAACCTGCCCGGTCTGGCCGGTGAACCGCAGCAACGCTGGGACGAACGCGGCAGCCATTGGCGCACAACATTCGACGATCAGTTGCGCGTGGTGACGGTGGAGGAAAATCGCGAAGTCGACGTCGATGTCTTTACCTACGCCGACGCCAGCGCCGATGCCGGGCACAATTTGCGTGGTCAGTTACTGACGCAGAAGGATCGCTCGGGCTCGCTGCGTACCGACAGTTTTGCCCTGATGGGTCAGCCACTGAGAGAAACCCGCACCTTTCGCGATGGCCAGGTGTTCAGCAGTCAGTGGATGTTCAGTCCCCTTGGTGCAGGGCTGGAACAGACCGATGCCGGGCAACACCGGCAGCAGTCGCGCTACGGCCTCGCCGGGCAGCTCAAGCACGTACAATTGTGGATCAAGGGCCAGCCCGACTGGCAGCCGGTTTTACTCGATGCGCAATACAACGCTGCCGACCAGATCATCGAGCAACAGGCCGGCAACGGTGTGCGCAGCCAGTGGTCCTACGATCCGGCCAATGGTCGCTTGCGCAGCCAGTCCAGCCGCAAAGACGCCGGCCCGGCGTTGCAGGATTTCGAGTATTTCTACGACCCGGTCGGCAACATCACTCGCATCGAAGACCATGCCTTCCACCCGGTGTGGTTCGCCAACCAGCTCATCGATGGCCACCGCGACTTCACTTATGACTCGCTGTACCGACTGAGCAGCGCCACCGGTTACGACGACGGCCCGCTCTCGGACATTCCGGGGCTGCCGCAGCCAGCCGATCCGAAAAACCGCCTAAACTACACTCAGACCTACACCTACGACACGGGTGGCAACCTGGTAAAACTGGCGCATGTACGCGACGGCGCCAATCGCAGCGTGCAGATTTGCATTGATTCGAAAAGCAATCGCGGCGTGCGCTGGAAACCGGGCGATCCGCCACCGGACTTCGACAACCTGTTCGACCGCCACGGCAACCAACATGCCCTATCACCGGGACAGAACTTGCAATGGAACGCGCGCGATGAACTGCAAAAGGTCACGCTCATCGCCCGAGGTGGCGGTCGCGACGACGCCGAGCACTACCAATACAGCCAAGGCATGCGGGTGTTCAAACGCCATGAAACCTTCACCGACAGCGCCGAACATTTCCATCAGGTGCACTACCTGCCTGGGCTGGAAATCCGCAGCAAAGACAACGGCGAAGAGCTGCACGTGATCAGCATCGGCAATGCGCGCTGCCTGCATTGGGCAAAGAATCCGCCCAAGTGTGTTGCGGACAATCAACTGCGCTACAGCCTCGAGGATCACTTGGGGTCCTGCACGATGGAGCTGGATCGAAACGCCCGAATCATCAGCCAGGAAGGCTATTACCCCTTCGGCGCCACGGCGTGGATGGCGGCCGACTCGACGATTGAAGTCAGTTACCGGTTCATCCGCTATTCCGGCAAGGAGATGGACGTCAGTGGTTTGTACTACTACGGCGCGCGGTATTACGCACCGTGGGTGCAGCGCTGGGTCAGTGCCGACCCGGCTGGAGATGTGGATGGACTGAATCTTTACGCGTTCGTGGGCAACGATCCGATCGGCCATGTCGACTTCAACGGTGAAAGCAAGTGGCCCACTCTGGACGCGCTGAATGCCGGAATGGATTGGCTCGTTGCTTCGCAAAATGCGAGCTATGCAAAAAATGGACAACGCCTGGCAACCAAGCGTATGACCCGCCGCATGAACTCTCAGGTGATGCAACACATTGAAATCCTCGGGATCACCAAGCGCCGCGCAAGCGATGCCGCAAAGCAACTCGCCAACATGGGTTCAGGCGGTGACATTGCCTTGGCGACAACACGCAGAGCTTTGGTAATGATCGTTGGCAAAGCCCTCAGTTATGGCATAGGTCTCGCGATCGGAGTGGGCGCTCAGGCATTGGGCGCCGCGGCACCCGGTATCGGCAACACCGTGGGCGTTGCTATGGGCTACGGTGCAAAAATCGGGGTCAGCGCGCTCATTGACTACGCGGCCGAAAGAAGCGGAATGAGTGCGTCGGTCAACTTGAAAACCTCCAAACTTTCAGCTGACACCATTATCGAGAAAGCCCAACATAAACAAATGCAGTCACTTGAGTATACATACGCCAAACTTCAGGGCATGTTTCCCCGCAATAAAAAATCCGGACTAAAGTTGGGGAAGGAGGTGGGCGCTCAAGTAACGTCGTCGCGTGTGGACAAAGGCCTGAACTCATTACCTTCCGAGGCCGCGGGCGCCATTGCTAGCGGCGCCGCGGCGCTATGGTCATTGCCAGAAATTGTCGATGAAACCATAAAGGCCCTCTCGGGAAAGTCGAGCGAAAAAATGTTTGCCTTCGAAGGAAAAATTTTCGGACTTGCACAGGCTATCGAGGCGAGCAACGACAATGTCCATGAGTATGCTCAGGCACTCGGCAGGACAGAAATCAACGGCATAAACCTCACCGATTTAGACCAGGAAACAACCCGAATCACCGACATGCTCCACGGTCTTGCGCTGACAGTGCAGCAGCACCGAACCGCTCGGAAAGCCGCCGCATAAATGGGCGTTCTGTAGAGCCGGGACAATGCCCCCGCCTGCCGACATGCTATCGTGCCCGCCCGACCTGCCATCCATCTGCCCAGCATGCTGCCGACTTCCCGTACCTTGCGTCTGTCGTTGTATACCCTGCTGATCATCGCCGGTGCGGCGGTTGCCGCCACGCTTGCGATTCGCCATGCCGAACGTCAGGCACTGGTCGAAGACGCCGCCCGCGCCAACCAGCAACTGGCGCTCTATGCCAATTCGTTGCACACCCTGATCGACCGCTATCGCGCCCTCCCCGCCGTACTGGCGCTGGACCCGCAATTGCGTTCGGCGCTGACGGGACCGGTCGACGCCGAACAACAGAACGCCTTGAATCTGAAACTGGAAAAGATCAACGGCGCGGCGCAGTCCTCGACCCTTGAGTTGCTCGATCACACCGGCCTTGCGGTGGCCGCCAGCAACTGGCGCCTACCGAGCAGTTACGTCGGTCACAATTATGGTTTTCGCCCCTATTTCAGCCAGACCCGCACCCAGGGCAGCGGGCGTTTTTACGCGGTAGGCGTGACCAGCGGGATTCCCGGTTACTTCCTTTCCAGCGCGGTGCTGGGTGACAACGAGCAGTTCCTCGGGGCGATGGTGGTCAAGCTGGAATTCCCCGAACTTGAGCGCGAATGGAGCCAGGGCAGCGACACCCTGCTGGTCAGCGATGCACGCGGCATCATCTTCATTGCCAACCAGCCTGGTTGGCGTTATCGCGCATTGCGGCCGTTGAACGCCAGTGACATGGCCGAGATCAAAGCCACCCGCCAGTACGACAAACAGTCGCTGGTGCAACTGACTCATCTGTCCCTGCGCAGCTTCGATGACAACAGCGATCTGCGCCGCGTCGAAGGCCCGCAAGGCACGGCGGATTATTTGTGGGAGTCGCTACCCCTGACGGCCGAAGGCTGGACGCTGCATCTGTTGCGCAGTCCACAAGTGGCGTTCGAAGACCTGCGCAACGCCGGGCTCGCGGCGGCTGGCGTGTGGCTGGCGCTGGTGTTTCTGTTGCTGTTCCTCAATCAACGCTGGCGGCTGTCGAAAGTCCGCCAGCGCAACCGCGAAGAACTGGAGCAACTGGTCGAGGAACGCACCCGCGATCTGCGCACCGCGCAGGATGGTCTGGTGCAGTCGGCAAAACTCGCCGCCCTCGGGCAGATGTCCGCCGCCCTCGCCCATGAAATCAACCAACCGCTGACGGCTCAGCGTATGCAGCTGGCGACGCTGCGGCTGCTGCTCGACCATGGTCGCGTCGATGATGCCTACAAGGCTTTGAAACCGGTGGACGATATGCTCACGCGCATGGCCGCCCTCACCGGCCACCTGAAAACCTTCGCCCGCAAGAGCCCCGGCGGTTTGCGCGAACGCCTGGATCTGGCGACGGTAGTTGATCAATCCCTGCAATTGCTCGACGCGCGCCTGCATGACGAACAGGTCAGTCTGGTCCTGCACCTGACCCGTCCGGCATGGGTGCGCGGTGATGCAATTCGCCTGGAACAAGTGCTGATCAACCTGCTGCGCAATGCCCTCGATGCCATGCAGGGCACGCCGTGCAAGCGTCTGGAAATCCGTCTGGAAGCCGATGAGCAACTGTGGCGCCTGAGTGTCAGCGACAATGGCGGCGGCATCCCCGACGAGCATCTGGGTCAGGTCTTCGATCCGTTCTTCACCACCAAACCGGTGGGCGATGGTCTGGGTCTCGGGCTGGCGGTTTCGTTCGCCATCGTGCATGAATCAGGCGGGCGCCTGAGTGTCGAAAATGGCCAGAGCGGCGCGGTGTTCACCCTGACCTTGCCGATCGATCTGGAGGCACACATCTGATGCTCAACTCGGTGATGGTGGTCGATGACGAAAGCAGCATTCGCAATGCGGTCGAGCAATGGCTGAGCCTGTCGGGTTTCGAGGTGCAGCTGTTCAGCCGCGCCGAAGAATGCCTGGCCGCCCTGCCCGCGCACTTTGCCGGGGTGATCCTCAGCGACGTGCGCATGCCCGGCCTCAGTGGTCTGCAACTGCTGGCTGAAGTGCAGCGCCGCGACGCCGACTTGCCGGTAATTCTGCTCACCGGTCACGGCGATGTGCCGATGGCGGTCGAAGCCATGCGCGATGGCGCCTACGACTTTCTGGAGAAGCCGTTCAGCCCGCAAACCCTGCTCGGCAGCTTGCACCGGGCCCTGGAGAAACGCCGACTGGTCCTGGAAAACCGCGCCCTGCACGAGCAGGCCGACAACCGCGCGAAACTCGATGCGACATTGCTTGGCGTGTCCCGTGGCATGCAGACCTTGCGCCGGCAGGTGCTGGATCTGGCGGCGTTGCCGGTCAACGTGCTGATCCGTGGCGAAACCGGCAGCGGCAAGGAACTGGTTGCCCGTTGCCTGCATGATTTCGGGCCACGGGCGGACAAACCGTTCGTGGCACTCAACTGCGCGGCGATTCCTGAACAACTGTTCGAAGCCGAACTGTTCGGCCATGAGAGCGGCGCGTTTACCGGCGCCTCCGGCAAGCGCATCGGCAAACTGGAATACGCCGATGGCGGCACGCTGTTTCTCGATGAAATCGAAAGCATGCCACTGGCCCAGCAAGTGAAACTGTTGCGGGTGTTGCAGGAGCAGAAGCTCGAACGCCTGGGCTCGAACCAGAGCATTCGCGTGGACTTGCGCATCGTCGCCGCGACCAAACCCGATCTGCTCGACGAAGCGCGGGCCGGACGCTTTCGCGAAGACCTGGCCTATCGCTTGAACGTAGCCGAGTTGCGGCTGCCACCGTTGCGCGAACGCCGGGAAGACATTCCGTTGTTGTTCGAGTCGTTCGCCCAGAGTGCGGCGCAGCGACTGGGGCGTAATTTCCCGGCGCTGACGGGCGGCCAGTTGAGCCATCTGCTCAGTCATGACTGGCCGGGCAACGTCCGCGAACTGGCCAACGTCGCCGAACGGCAGGTGCTGGGGCTGGCAGAGCCGGCGCCGGGGATTGACCCGGGCCAGTCTTTGGCGGCGCAGCAGGAAGCGTTTGAAGCGCAGTGTTTGCGTGCAGCGTTGACGCGGCACAAGGGCGATGTGAAAGCGGTGCTTGAAGAATTGCAGCTGCCGCGCCGGACCTTCAATGAAAAGATGCAGCGGCATGGGTTGAGTCGGGAGATGTTTGTTCCGGGCAGCTGATTTTTGCAGTATTTGATCTGGCCTCTTCGCGGGCAAGCCCGCTCCCACAGTGGTCGCTGGTGTACACAAATTATGCGTTCAGCACAAAACCCTGTGGGAGCGGGCTTGCCCGCGAAGAGGCCGGTACAGGCAAAAATGATTCACCCGTCAGAATGAGCAATTTTCCGCTCACCATAATTCAATCCTAAGCGGATTTCCGCTCAACCAATCCCCTCACCCCCTCTAAACCGGCCCTCTCCCCGTTGGCACAGCTCCTGCTATAGCCCTCGCAGGCTGCGTTTCAACGCGCTCCACAAAAACAATTAAACGAAGGATCCTTCAATGGATAACTCCAACGCCCTGCCACTTGGGTCGGCTGCCGTGCCGGTCAAAGAAAGAACCACCGCCAGCCGGATCAAATCGATCTTCAGCGGTTCCGTCGGCAACATGGTCGAATGGTACGACTGGTATGTGTATGCCGCCTTCTCGTTGTACTTCGCCAAGACATTCTTCCCTGCAGGCTCCTCCACCGCGCAACTGATGAACACCGCCGCGATCTTCGCCGTGGGCTTCCTGATGCGCCCGATCGGTGGCTGGATGATGGGCCTTTACGCGGACAAGGTCGGTCGCAAGAAAGCCTTGATGGCCTCGGTTTACCTGATGTGCTTTGGCTCGCTGCTGATCGCCCTGAGCCCGAACTACGAGACCATCGGTATCGGCGCGCCGATCCTGCTGGTGTTCGCCCGTCTGCTGCAAGGCCTGTCGGTCGGCGGTGAGTACGGCACTTCGGCCACCTATCTCTCGGAGATGGCGACCAAGGAACGTCGCGGCTTCTTCTCCAGCTTCCAGTACGTAACCCTGATTTCCGGCCAGCTCATCGCGCTGGGCGTGCTGATCGTGCTGCAGAACATCCTGACCACTGAACAGCTGTATGCATGGGGCTGGCGCATCCCGTTCGCCATCGGCGCACTGTGCGCTGTCGTTGCGCTGTATCTGCGTCGCGGCATGGAAGAAACCGAGTCGTTTACCAAAAAAGAGAAATCCAAAGAAAGCGCCATGCGCACTTTGATGCGTCACCCCAAAGAGCTGTTGACCGTGGTCGGCCTGACCATGGGCGGCACCCTGGCGTTCTATACCTACACCACCTACATGCAGAAATACCTGGTGAACACCGTCGGCATGAGCATCTCCGACTCGACCACCATTTCTGCCGCGACGCTGTTCCTGTTCATGTGTCTGCAACCAATCATCGGCGGCCTCTCGGACAAGATCGGCCGTCGTCCGATCCTGATTGCCTTCGGCGTGCTGGGGACGATCTTCACTGTGCCGATCCTGATGACCCTGCACACCATTCAGACCTGGTGGGGTGCGTTCTTCCTGATCATGGCGGCGCTGATCATCGTCAGCGGCTACACCTCGATCAACGCGGTGGTGAAGGCCGAACTGTTCCCGACCGAAATCCGTGCGCTGGGCGTCGGCCTGCCGTATGCACTGACCGTGTCGATCTTCGGCGGTACCGCTGAATACATCGCGCTGTGGTTCAAGAGCATCGGCATGGAAACCGGTTACTACTGGTACGTGACAGCGTGTATTGCAGTGTCGCTGCTGGTGTACGTGACCATGAAAGACACCCAGAAACATTCGCGGATCGTCACTGACTGATCGGGTATTCACAGCCACTGCAAGGGTGGCTGTTCTGGCCCCATCGCGAGCAGGCTCACTCCCACACTGGATTTGTGTCGATCACAGAACCAATGTGGGAGCGAGCCTGCTCGCGAATGAGGCAACTCGGTATCAAGTCAACTCGGCAGCTTGCTGCTTGCCATATCGCTTCTGCGCATACGAAGCCCCGACTATCATCACCAACAGAATCCCCGCCAGCACCGCCGACGAACCGATGGTGCCAAAGTCCAGCCCGCCCTTCTCATGGGATTTTGTCATCAGGTCGCCCAGCGTTGCGCCAAATGGCCGGGTCAGCACGAACGCCACCCAGAACAGCAGCACCGTGGAAATCTTCGTGAAGTACTTGAGCAACACCACCACGGCAATCGTCGAGCCGATCAGCAAAGCCCCACCGGCAAAACCCAGCCCCGAATCGTCGGCCAGGTAATCGCCGAGCGCCGTGCCCAGGGTGTTGGAAAACAGAATCGCCATCCAATAGAACATCTCGCCGCGAAAGCTCTGCACTTTGCTGACGTTGAGCGAATCACCACTCAGGCGCCACGCTGCGAAGATCGCCAGCAGAATTGCAATCAGGATCATCGAGCCGGTGGCATACCCCAACCCCAGCGTGCGATCCATGAAATCGGACATCGTGGTGCCGGCGGTGCTGGTGGATAAAATCACGATCCAGTACAGCAGCGGCTTGTAGGTCTTGGCCATCAATTGCGTGATCAACGTCAGAACGAACACGCTGATCAGAATCAGCGAGCTGATGGCATAGCCAACGTTGAGCGTCATCGAGAGCAAATCTCCCGCGGTTTCCCCAAGGGTCGTCGCGCAGATTTTCATGACCCAGAAGGCCAGGGTGATTTGAGGAAGTTTATTCATCGCAGGTAACGCTCCAGTGTGTGACGGCCGGTTCTTGGTTTTCTGGCCGTGGGCAGACTGGCGTTGCGCGAGTGAAAAAGCGGTCGGCAATGTATGAAAAATCTGTCACATGGCGAAAACAGCGATTAATCGCTAATTAATGCTGGCCCCGCATCCTGCAACTACCTGATCGATGACCTGCGCGACGCTCGCTCCGACGACGAAAGCGATTCAAGTGCGCCGCCCTTAATATCTAGTTAATCGATTATTTTTAGCATTATTTTGCGCTTTTTAATCAAATTAGTTGGCGTAGCATGAACCCCATGCAAGACACACCCGCCAACGAATCCGGAGTAACGAACATGAAAACCAAACTGATCCTCGCCCTGACCCTGTCCGTACTGGCCGCCAATACCTTTGCTGCCGATGGCTCGGACAAAACCAAATCCGCCGACTTCATCAACGGTGCCAGCGCCGCCATCGAAACCAGCCACACCGGCACCTATGCCGCAGACGGCTTCGATAAAACCAGCATTGGCAAAGCCGTCGCTGCCGATGGTTTCGATAAAACCGGTACTGCGGCCGCCATTGCCGCTGACGGTTTCGATAAAACCGGCACCGCCGCAGCCATCAGCTAAGTATCCACACTCCCTCCACAGCCCGGCCTTGGCCGGGCTTAGTCATTTCTGCGGGATGACAATTTCTGAAATCAACACAAAACCCCTGTAGGAGTGAGCCTGCTCGCGATAGCGGTGTATCAGTCACCCAATGCGTCGGCTGGTAGGACGCTATCGCGAGCAGGCTCACTCCTACAGGGATCTTCGTCTGGCTGGAAATATGCGGGGCGTCCTTGCACTATGGCTGATCCGAAACGCAGCCTCAGGAATTCACCCGCCATGCCCGATGACATCCACTTCTACGAACCCGCCAACGGCCACGGCCTGCCCCACGATCCATTCAATGCCATCGTCGGCCCACGCCCCATCGGCTGGATTTCCTCGCAGGATGCCAACGGCCAGTTGAATCTGGCGCCGTACAGTTTCTTCAACGCCTTCAATTACATTCCGCCGATCATTGGTTTCTCCAGCGTCGGGCGCAAAGACAGCTTGAACAATATCGAGCAGACCGGCGAATTCGTCTGGAACCTCGCCACCCGCCCGCTGGCCGAACAGATGAACCAGAGCTGCGCGATGGTCGCGCCTGAGGTCAACGAGTTTGAATTGGCGGGCCTGACCACGGTGGCGTCGAAAGTGATTTCAGTGCCACGGGTCGCCGAAAGCCCGGTGTCCTTCGAGTGCAAGGTCACCCAGATCATTCAGTTGCAGCGTGCCGACGGCGAGACAGTGCCGAGCTGGCTGATCCTCGGCGAAGTGGTCGCCGTGCACATCGCCAAGTGGCTGTTGAAGGACGGCATCTACGACACCGCCGCCGCAGAACCGATTCTGCGCGGCGGCGGGCCGGCGGATTATTTCCAGTTGGGGCCTGAGGCCCTGTTCAAGATGTGGCGTCCGGGCGCAAACAAGTAACGCGTTACCAGATCAACTCGGCGTCAGCAGTGACGCCCTTGAGGTCATCCAGCTTATTGATAGCGGCCTCGTCGGCAGCGATGGCGCCGGGGAACACCTGATCATTCAGCAGTTTGTGAAAGCGTGGTGCACCGCCATCGACCAGGGCCTTGACCGCGATTGCCGCGTGATAACCCTTGTTGCCGCCCAACTCGACGGGGACGACTGCGGAGACTGCTTCGAAGTGTTCGAACTCTTTACGTGCCATGTCACGGATCCTGGCTCAGCCCAATAAGCCGGACATTAAACCCTCAACCGGCGAGTTTGTGTACCGGCGCCGAACATTGGCCGAGGGCTTGCGCCGCCGAGACGTCCTTGAACGTGTGGAAATCCAGACTGTTGACCACCAGGTCCTGCACCAGCTCGGCGAAGATTTCCATCGACGGGCTGTTGAAGTACGCGGTCATCATGGGCTGACTGCTCCAGAAACCGGAGACCAGCCACAACTCGGGATCACACTGCGAATGCTGCAAGGCAAAGCTCAGGCAACCGGGGGCGGCACGGGACGGTTCGATCAACGCGCTGAGGCGCACACCGAGTTCCGCCGAACGCCCGGCGCGCGCTCGAACGAAGGCCATATGACTGACGGGAATCTGCTTGGACATGTTCAACCCTCCCAGGGAGTCGCGTGGCAGCCGGGGGACGGGCTGCGACAGGATCCAAGATTAAGGGTCAGATGACCGATGCCGTTAGTCGATTCCTGCCGACGCATTGCACAATCCTGCGAGACTGCAATCAGGACGTGTAACAACCTGTAAATCCGTGTCATACCGCTGTCATACGCCGATCATGCAAGTTTACCGGTCGGCGTCCCGTTATGGCTGGGCACACTGACAACCCCATGCAGAATCAGGCAAGCATTTCGCAGGATGTGTCTACCGCTTGCGCTTGCACAAACATATGCTCTGCTCCATTCCACCTCCCCTGCCGAGGATGCCGTGCATGACGTCATTCGATCGTTTTCAAGCCCCGCCCGACGCTGACATGGAAAAGCAGCGTGCGGAACTGGCGGCGATCATCCGCCGCAACACCACCGACGATGGCAGCTACGCAACCGCCATCGGTTCGCTGTACATGTCGCGCCATACCCAATCCCATGATTTTGCCCCGGTGCTCGCACAACCAGCGCTGTGCATCATGGCGCAGGGTCGCAAAGAAGTGCGTCTGGCCGATGAATACTTCAATTACGACCCGCTGAATTATCTGGTGGTGTCGGTTTCGATGCCGTTGAGCGGGCGCGTAGTCAATGTGTCGCCGCAGGAGCCGATCCTCGCGGTCCGGCTGGATATCGACCCGGCGGAAATCACTGCGCTGATCGCCGACGCCGGCCCGATGGGCGTGCCGACCCGGCCGACCGGACGGGGTTTGTACGTGGAGCAAATCGACAGTTCGATGCTCGATGCCGTACTGCGCCTGGCGCGTTTGCTTGATGCACCGAAGGACATTGCCATGCTCGCGCCGCTGATTCGCCGGGAGATTCTCTACCGTCTGCTGCGCAGCCCGCAGGGCCATCGTTTGTATGAGATCGCGATTGCCAACAGCCAGAGTCACCGTATCAGCCAGGCGATCAAGTGGCTCAACGGTAACTTCGAGCAGCCATTGCGCATTGATGATCTGGCCAAGGAAGTGAACCTCAGCGTGTCGACCTTGCATCACCGTTTCAAGGCGATGACAGCGATGAGCCCGCTGCAATATCAGAAGCAGTTGCGCCTGCAAGAGGCGCGGCGGTTGATGCTGGCCGAAGGGCTGGAAGCGTCGGCAGCGGGATATCGGGTGGGCTATGAAAGCCCTTCGCAATTCAGCCGTGAATACAGCCGCTTGTTTGGTGCACCGCCGCTCAGAGATCTGGCGCGGTTGCGGCTGTCGGTCTGATCCAGAATCTGCAGTGAGGCTTACTGCCCCATCGCGAGCAGGCTCACTCCTACAGGGGAACGCATTCCAATTGTAGGAGTGAGCCTGCTCGCGATGGCGTCGGCAGGGCCAACATCAAATCCGGATCAAGCCCCCAACACCCGACACGCCTCGCTCGGCAATGTCACCGACACCGGATGCCCGATCGCCAATCCAATCCCCTGACACGGCGTACTCAACGCCGTGAACGTCACCCCGGAACACTCCACCGTGGTCTCGATGGTCGCGCCGATATCACGCACGAACGTCACTTTGCCCAGCAGACGATTGCCCGCCGTGGCCTGCGGCGCGGACAGTTGCAGGTCTTCCGGGCGGATCAGCATTTTGACTTTCTGCCCCACCACGATGCTGCTGCAGATCGGCACTTGCAGGGCATCGCCACCCGGCAGGCTGACCTTGCCGTCGCCCAGCGCGGTGGCCGGGAAGATATTCCCCGAGCCAATGAAGTCGGCGACAAATTCGTTGGCCGGGTGCCGATAGATTTCAATCGGCGTACCCACCTGCTGCACCTTGTGTTCGCCCAGCACCACAACGATGTCGGCCATGGTCATGGCCTCACGCTGATCGTGGGTGACCATGATCGTGGTGATGTTCAGGCGTTGTTGCAGTTGGCGGATTTCCACCTGCATCGACTCGCGCAATTTGGCGTCGAGCGCCGACAGCGGTTCGTCGAGCAAGAGGATTTTCGGGTGCGAAGCAATCGCCCGGGCAATCGCCACGCGCTGGCGTTGACCGCCGGAGAGCTTCGCCACCGGCCGGTCGATCATCGCCTGCAACTGGATCAACTCCAGCAACTCAACCACGCGTTTTTGCTGATCAGCCTTGCTCACACCGCGCAGTTTCAGCGGGTAGGCGATGTTCTCGCCGACGGTCATGTGCGGGAACAGTGCCAGTGACTGGAACACCATGCCGAAGTTGCGCAGGTGCGCCGGGGTATGGCCGATGTCTTCGCCGTCCAGACGAATCTCGCCGCCGCTGAGGGTTTCCAGGCCGGCGATCATCCGCAGCAAGGTGGTTTTGCCACAGCCCGAAGGGCCGAGGAAACACACCAGTTTGCCTTCCGGCAAATGCAGGTTGACGTCTTGTACCGCGCAAGCCGAGCCGTAGAATTTCTCGACGTTTTCCAGAATCAGACCAGTCATGTTGCACCTCAAATCAAAAGGAAACGCCGCCCTCGCCCACCAGCTTCTCCAGCGCCCAGATCAGGACGAAGTCGATCAGCACGATCAGCACGGCAAACGAGAACACGGTAGGGTCGAGCGATGACACGGTGCGGCTGTACATCCAGATCGGCACGGTCATGACATCGATGGTGTAGAGGAAATAGGTCACGGTGAATTCGTTGAACGAGACGATGAACGCCAGCAGCATGCCCGCCAGAATCCCCGACTTCATCAACGGCACCACCACATCGACAATCGCCCGCAACGGCGAGGCGCCGAGCATCCGCGCGGCTTCTTCGACTTCACTGCCGATGGACAGCATCGCGGCGGTGCAGTTTTTCACCACGAACGGCAGCGCCAGAATCACGTGGGCAATCACCAGCCGCGAGGTGGTGATGTGGAACGGCAGGCTGTCGAACACCAGCAGCAACGCCAGGCCCAACACCACCATCGGAAACACCAGCGGTAGCGACATCAGTTGCAGCGCCACGGCTTTGCCACGGAACTCGCAGCGGGTCAGCGCGTAGGCCGCCGGCACCGCGATCAGCGTGGCGAAGACCATGGTCAGGCACGACACCAGCAAACTGGTGGTCATCGCCTGGCCGAGGCTCAACACATCACTGGCGTCCGGCGACACGAAGGTGTGCCACGCGGCTTTGTACCATTGCAGGCTGTAGCTGCTCGGCGGGAAGTCGAGGTTCGACGCACCACTGAACGACATGACGATCATGGTCAGGATCGGCAACACCGCCAGCAGCAAGATGAACCCGGAAAGGATCCCGGCGAACTTGCCGGTATCGCCCGGCAGCAGCGCCATGCGCTTCTTGGTCAGGACACTCATTGCGAAGCCTCCAGCAAACGGCGACGGCGGCCGGTGATGTATTCGGACAAGGTCATGATGGCGAGCGTGGTGATGATCAGCACCACCCCGGCCGCCGACGCGGCGGGCCAGTTCATCAGCGGGGCAATCTGGTCATGCACCATCACCGCGAGCATCGGCACGCGCCGACCACCGAGCAGCAACGGCACGACAAAACTGCTGGCGTTGTAGGCGAAGACCAACGTCGCGCCGGTAATGATCCCCGGCAGACTCATCGGCAAAACCACCTGACGGAACACTTGAAAACGGCTGGCGCCGAGGGTCGCGGCGGCCTCTTCGTAAGACCGCGCGACGCCGCGCATGGCGCTGGCGATCGGTAGCACGGCGAGCGGGAACGCGGTCTGCACCAGGCCCATCAACACACCGTTCTGGTTGTACAGCAGCATGATCGGCCGCTTGATCAGGCCCAACCCCATCAACGCCTGATTGAGCATGCCGGCGGGGCCGAGAATCACCAGCCAGCCGTAGCTTTGCAGCAGCAGGTTGACCAGCAACGGCAACAACACCGCGGCGAGGAAAATCCGCCGCAGGAATGGCGAGGTCAGCCGCGACATGGTGTAGGCCACCGGGATCGCCAGCACCACGGCGATCACCGCACTGATCAGCGCCAGCCGCAAGGTCAGCAACAAGGATTTGAGGTAATAGGGTTCGAGCAATTGCGCGTAACTGGCCAGGCTGAAACCTGTCCACTCCGCACCTTTGGTGCCGACGCTCATGCGCAGCACCAGCAGGCTGGCGGCAATCAGCACGCCGAGAAACAGCATCGACGGCGTGAGGAATAACCACGCCCGGGCAGTCGGCGAAACACCGCGCGCCGGGCGCACGTCACCCGCGCCGACCGGTTGGGTCAGGGATTGATGTTCCATAGCAATGATCTCGTCAATGGAAAACAACAGGATGCGAATCCGGGCAAAAACCTGTGGCGAGGGAGCTTGCTCCCGCTGGGTCGCGAAGCGGCCCCATCAATGAGTGAATGCACTCGCGAGGTTGCCGTTCAGATTGCGGCTGCTTCGCAGCCGAGCGGGAGCAAGCTCCCTCGCCACAAAAGTTCTTCAGGTCTCGGAAATCAGGAAGAAAAGATTTCCGTATAGCGACGAATCCATTGGTCATGCACGGTGGCCAGGAAGGCGTTGTCGTGCATGATCGCCTTCTCGGCAATCTGCTCCGGCGTGAGGATGAACGGGCTCTTGCGTGCTTCGGCGGAGATAATCGCCTTGGCGTTGACCGGACCGTTGAAGATGTCTTCGGCCATCTTGCCCTGCACCAGCGGGTCCAGAGAATGGTCGATGAAGGCGTAGGCCAGATCAGTGTCGCCCGGACGATTTTTCGGCATCACCGAGAGCATCAGGTCGGTGTAGAAACCTTCCTTCATGCCGAACGTGGCGCCGAGGCCGTAGTTCGGATCGCGGATCTGTTTCGGGAAAAACGCCGGGGCGTACAGCCCGCCCATGTCCAGCGAACCGGTGCGGAACAGCTCGGCAATCTGGTTGGGGTTTTCGCCCAGCGTCACCACGCGGTCCTTGAGTTCAGCGAGTTTCTTGAAGCCCGGCTCGATGTTGTGCTCGTCACCGCCAGCGAGTTTCGCGGCGATGATGATCAGGTCCATCGCCTCGGTCCAGTTTGGCGGCGGCAGGAAAATATTCGGCGCCAGATCGGCGTCCCACAGCGCGGCGTAACTGTCCGGCGCTTCCTTCTGGGTGCGAGTGCTGTAGACCAGACTGTTGCACCACAACAGATAGCCGATGCCGTGACCGTTGGCTCCGGTGCGGTATTTTTCCGGCACGTCGACCAGGTTGGGAATGCGGTTGAGATCAGGTTTTTCCAGCAGCCCGGCGGCGGCCAGACCTTCGGCGCCAACGCCCGCCAGGGTAATGATGTCGTACTGCGGACGATCACCGCCGGCCTTGAGTTTGGCGACCATTTCCGAGGTGCTGCCAGTACGGTCAGCGATGACCTTGGCGCCGGTCTTGGCTTCGAAGGTTGCGGCAATGTTGCGCAGTGCGGCGAGGCCGGTGTCATCCGACCAGGTCAGCAAACGCAGGGTCTTGCCGGCGAAACGCGTGTCGCTGGCACTCGCCCGGATGAAGGGCATGCTCATGGCGGCCGCCGCCACCGAGGCGACGCCAACGGTTTTAATGAATTGACGCCTGTTCAGATCGTGCTCGCCCATGACGGACTCCCTTTGTTTTTTTAAGTATGAGGTTGGTCGCAACCGTTGCATCCGCGCGGCCGGATCCGCGCCAAGCCCCGTATCACAAGGGCTTTAGCGCTGCCGACGGGTTCATCCTGAGGTCGTGCAAAACACCTGACTATCGATAAAAACTCATTGAAGCCATGACGCCGACGCATGCCTCGTTGCGAGGCATGCGCTGACCTTTTTCGGGCGTTTCAGAGCGCCCGGATCACGTGTTTGATTTCCTGAAACGCGGCCAGACCCCATGGCCCCAACTCACGGCCGATGCTGCTCTGCTTGTAACCGCCCCACGCCGTTTGCGGGAAGATCACCTGCGGCGCGTTGAGCCACACCAGCCCCGCCTGCAGGGCGTTGGCGACACGATCAGCGGTCTCGGCGTTACGCGTCACCACACTGGCGACCAGACCGAACTGGCTGTCGTTGGCCAGCGCGATGGCCTCGGCCTCAGTGGCGAAACTGCGCACGCACAGCACCGGGCCGAAAATCTCTTCGCACCACAACGCACTGTCGAGGGGCACGTCAGTGAATACCGTTGGCTGCAAAAAATATCCGCGTGGCAAGTCCGCCGGACGATTACCGCCACACAGCAGCTTCGCCCCGGCACTCAAACCACGGTCGATATGGCCGAGCACACGCTGGTATTGCGCCTGGTTGACCAGTGCGCCCATTTCCACATTCGGATCGAACGGGTCAGCCACCCGAATCGCCTGGGCACGTTTTTGCAGACGGCTGAGGAATTCCTCTTCCAGCGTTTCGGCGACCAGCACCCGGCTGGTCGCCGAGCATATTTGCCCGGCGTTGAAGAAACCGCCGCCACAGGCCAGCTCCACGGCCAGATCCAGGTCGGCATCTTCCAGCACCAGCAACGACGATTTGCCACCCAGTTCGAGACTCACGCCCTTCACGGTTTCCGCCGCGCGTTGCATCACCTGAACGCCAACAGCGTTGCTGCCGGTGAAGGAAATCTTGGCGATACGCGGATCACCCGACAGCGGCGCGCCCACCGCCAGACCCGTACCGCAAACCACGTTGAACACACCTTTCGGCAGGCCGGCTTCGGCAATGATCGCCGCCAGTTCCAGCTCCGGCAGCGGCGTGACTTCTGAGGGTTTGAGCACCACGCAGCAACCGGCAGCCAGGGCCGGTGCGAGCTTCCATGCGGTGGTGACCATCGGGAAATTCCACGGCACGATCAGACCGACCACACCGCACGGCTCACGGCGTAGACGTGCGCTGAAGTCGTCGCTGGGCAGCGGCACGGTGCTGTCGAGCTGCGCGTCGAGACCGTCGGCCAACCCGGCGTAGTACTCGAAGGTAGCGATCACGTCATCGACGTCGATGGCCGCTTCGAACTGCGGTTTGCCGTTGTTGCTCGACTGCAATTTCATCAGGTGATCGCGACCGTTGCGCACGCCGTTGGCGATGTTGCGCAGGATCACAGCGCGTTCGGCACCGGTGGTTTGTGACCAGGTTTTGAATGCTTCGACGGCGACGGTCACCGCGTGATCGACAGCCAGTTCATCACCGCCATTGACCGTGGTCAGCAGCGCTTCGGTGGCCGGGTTGATCACCCGCAGATGTTCGCGACCGGCAGACCATTGGCCGTTGATGTAGAGGCCGTCGAGGGTGGTTGGGAAGTTGATCATTTGCTCACCGCCTGCATCCACTGGTTCTGGTCGATTTCAATCACCGTCGGGCCTTGACGATCCGTCGCCGCACGCAGCGCGCCGCGCAGTTGCTCCACCGAGCTGATCGCTTCGGCAGCGCAGCCCAGCGCCTTGGCCACACTGATGAAATCCGGGGTGTAGATATCCACGCCGACCGGTTCGATGGCGCGGTTGACCATGTATTTCTTGATCTCTTCGTAACCCTGGTTATTCCACAGCAAGACGATCACTGGAGTGCGCGCTTCGACGGCGCTGGCCAATTCCGGCAGGGTGAATTGCAAGCCACCATCGCCAATCAGGCACACCACTGGCGGACGAGCGCCGCCCTCGACGCTGCCACCGAGCCACGCGCCGATGGCCGCCGGCAAGGCGTAACCGAGAGTGCCGTAACCGGTGGACGAGTTGAACCAGCGGCGCGGACGCTCCGGGTTGAAGGTGAGGTTGCCGGTGTACACCGGTTGCGTGGAGTCGCCGACGAACACGGCATTCGGCAATTCGTGCAGCACGGTTTCGAGGAAGCGGGTCTGGGCCAGGGTCGGCGCATCCCAGCTCGCGGCCAGATCATCACGCAGACGCGCGGCACGCACCTGGCCCCAATCGTTGCGACGTTCGGCCAGCGCCTTGTGCGACAGCGCGCTGAGCAGCGCTTGTGCGGCGTTGCGCGAGTCGGCAACCAGCGCGACATGAGGCGGATAGTTGCGCACGGTCTGGTCGGCATCGATATCGATGCGCAGCAGCTTGCCGGGAATCTCGAAGCCACCAGCGAAGGTGACGTCGTAGTCGGTCTCGGCCAGTTCGGTGCCGATTGCCAACACCACGTCGGCGTCGGCGACCAGTGCGCGAGTGGCGACCAGACTTTGCGTCGAACCGATCAGCAGCGGGTGGCTGGACGGCAGCATGCCTTTGGCGTTGATCGTCAGTGCCACTGGAGCGTCGAGCAATTCGGCCAGTTCGGTAAGCTCGGCGGCGGCATCGATTGCCCCGCCACCGGCAAGGATTAGCGGACGCTGGGCGCCTGCCAGCAACTCGCTCATGCGGCTGACGGCAGCAGGTGCAGCACCGGCGCGATCAATGTTGACCGGCACGCTGGCGAGCAAGTCATCGGCCTCTTCCACCAACACGTCCAGCGGAATCTCGATGTGCACCGGACGCGGACGCCCGGCCTGGAACAGTGCGAAGGCACGTGCCAATACACCGGGCAATTCCGACGCCGACATCAGCGTGTGGGAGAACGCAGCGACGCCACCGACCAATGCGCTCTGGTTCGGCAGTTCGTGGAGTTTGCCACGACCGCCGCCCAACTGATTGCGGGTCTGCACGCTGGAGATCACCAGCATCGGGATCGAGTCGGCATAGGCCTGACCCATCGCCGTGGTGATGTTGGTCATGCCCGGCCCGGTGATGATGAAGCACACGCCAGGTTTGCCGCTGGTGCGGGCGTAGCCGTCAGCCATGAAACCGGCGCCCTGCTCATGCCGTGGGGTGACGTGGTTGATGCTCGAACGGGCCAGCCCGCGATACAGCTCCACGGTGTGCACGCCGGGAATGCCGAACACCTGCTCGACCCCGTAATCTTCGAGTAACTTGACCAGTACTTCGCCACACGTCGCCATGTCATTGCCCTTCTTGTTCATTTGAGACACAAGGCCTTTGTGTGGGAGTGAGCCTGCTCGCGATGGCGTCTTCTCATTCAACATAACGGTGACTGACACACCGCTATCGCGAGCAGGCTCACCCCTACAAATGGCCCTTCAATGGGCTCATTGAACGGTGGGCAGGTAGCCGCAACAATCGATTAAAAGTCATACTAGCCATGTCCTCACGTCATACCTTGGATCCACATGAAACGACTGCCTCCCCTGCCCGCCCTGCACACGTTTCTGATCACCGCGCAGTGCTGCAACTTCACCCGGGCCGCCGAGCAGTTGCACATCACCCAAGGCGCGGTGAGCCGGCAGATCGCCGGGCTGGAAGATCATCTGGGGTATGAGTTGTTCATTCGTCTGGCCCGGGGCCTGGAGCTGACGGCCGAGGGGCGCGAATGGTTGCCGCGCGTGGAGAAGGTGTTCGGCCTGATCAGCGAAGCCACCGAGCAGATCGGCCTCAAGCGTGAAACCCTGCAACTGAAGGCGCCGAGCTGCGTGATGCGCTGGTTGGTGCCGCGCCTGTTGCAGTGGCAAAAAGAACGGCCGGACGTGCCGGTCAAACTGACCACCACCCTCGCCCATGGCGTCGACTTTCAGCGCGAGCAATTCGATGCCGCGGTGATTTATGGAACAGCGCCGGACAATTCTTCCACCGCCCTGCATCTGTTCGACGAGCAACTGACACCGGTCTGTTCACCGGCATTGCTCAAAGGCCCGCCGGCATTGTCCGAACCGGCCGATCTGCAACAACACCTCCTGCTGCACCCGACCCGCGACACCCAGGACTGGAAGGTGTGGCTGACGGCTGCCGAGTTGCAGTTGAGTAATGTGAACATGGGTCAGCATTTCGAGACGCTGGATCAGGCAATGTCGATGGCGTCCCACGGGACAGGCGTAGCGATCGGCGACTGGTCGTTGATCGGCGATGACCTGCGCGCCGGACGACTGGTGATGCCGTTTGAGCTGAAGGTGAAGACGGGGCTGGCGTATTACGTGGTGGTGCCGCACGCAACGGAATCGTCGCCGCAGCTGGAGGAATTGATGATCTGGCTGGTCGAGCAGGCGCATTTGCGC
Source organism: Pseudomonas sp. NPDC087598 (assembly GCF_044743525.1). Taxonomy (NCBI): domain Bacteria; kingdom Pseudomonadati; phylum Pseudomonadota; class Gammaproteobacteria; order Pseudomonadales; family Pseudomonadaceae; genus Pseudomonas; species Pseudomonas sp. NPDC087598. Next base: position 100,447 of record NZ_JBIUWQ010000016.1, read on the forward strand.
TGAAAAATGTAGGAGTGAGCCTGCTCGCGATAGCGGTGAGTCAGTGACATTTACTTCGACTGATACACCGCTATCGCGAGCAGGCTCACTCCTACAATTAGAACGTGCGGAACATCAATATCCGACAGTAAACCGCTGACGCGAATGCTTCGGCGTTTCCACTTCGTCGATCAGCGCAATCGCGTAATCGGCAAAGGTGATCGAGCTTTGGCCTTCGGCGCTCACCAGCAAGTCATCCTTGCCGATGCGGAACTTGCCGGTGCGCTCGCCTTCGACAAACAGCGCCGACGGCGACAGGAACGTCCAGTCCAGTTCCTTCTCCTGACGCAAGGCCTCAAGGAACGCTGCACCGGCGCTGGCCTCTGCCTTGTATTCGGCCGGGAAACCGGCACTGTCGATCACTCGGGTGCCGTCCGGCAGCAACAGCGAACCGGCACCACCAACCACCAGCAGACGCTTCACGCCCGCCTGCTTCACTGGCCCGACAATTGCGCTGGCCGGAACCGTGGCGAAATGTGCAGCGGTAATCACCACGTCGTGTCCCGTTACTGCGTCTCGCAATGCCGCCGCATCCAGCACATCGACATTCTTGCTGACTACTCCGGCACGGGTGCCGATCTTCGAAGTATCGCGGGCGATAGCGGTAACGCTGTGACCACGACGCAGGGCTTCTTCCAGCAGTTGGCTACCGGCACGGCCGGTGGCACCAATGATTGCGATCTTGCTCATGACATTCTCCAGTTGGCTTGAGAGTGCTGCGTTTTCAGATTCGGCTTACCACTGCATTTCGCCCTTGGCGACTTTCGCGCTCAGCTCCAGCGAGCTTTCCTCGCCCAGTTTCGGGTAGCGCTTTTTCATTGCGGCGATCAGCGCAGCGGAGTCTTTGGCCTTGGCCGTTTCCTGATCGAAAGCCTTAATGTAGTCGGCGGTGAATTTCACGCTGGCCAGCGAGCGGCTGCTGTCACCCAGGTAATGCCCCGGCACTACGGTTTTCGGCTTGAGGGTTTCAATCGAATGCAGGGTTTGCAGCCAGTCGGCGTGGGATTGCGCGGTCTGAGTGTCGGCCATCCACACATGGATGTTCTCGGCAACCACCACGCCACCGACCACGGCTTTCAGCGATGGAATCCACACGAAGCTGCGATCCGGCTGTTTGCCCTCAAGCCCGACCACCTGCAACTTCTGCCCTTCGAGCATCAGGCTGTCGCCCTTGAGCACGCCCGGCACGATAGTTTTAGCTGGCACGTCAGCACCCATTTTCGGGCCCCAGAACGCCAGTTTGCCTTCGACGGTTTTATTGATGTGATCCACCGTCGGTTGCGAGGCAAGCACCTTGGCGTCCGGAAAAGCTTTGGTCAGGGTGTCGAGGCCGAAGTAGTAATCCGGATCACCGTGGCTGATGTAAATGGTAGTCAGGTGCTTGCCGCTGGCGCGGATCTTTTCCACCACTTGCTCGGCCTGGGATTTACCGAACTGCGCATCAACAAGAATTGCATCTGTCTCGCCACTGACCAGCACCGAAGTCACCGGGAAAATGGCCTGGGTGCCAGGGTTGTAGACATCAAGAGTCAGGTTGGCAGCGGCCGCATGGGCGGCGAAACCGAGGGAAGCAGTGGCAAGTAGAACGCGTTTGAGTGTGGTGAAGCCGATCATCTGTTGCTCCGGTGTCCGAATGCCGTGTCTGGCGATGGGACAGAGCTTAGTTGCCTGACTCAGTACAAAAAATGCGATGCTTGGACATAGTTTGTTTCTGAAAGCGGGCAAATCATGGATCGTCTCCAAGCAATGCGGGTGTTTGTCACGGTGGTGGACCTGGGCAGCCAGTCGGCAGCGGCCGATCATCTGGATCTCTCACGCCCGGTGGTGTCGCGGTATCTGGCGGAGCTGGAGGACTGGGTCGGCGCGCGTCTGATGCACCGCACCACGCGCAAGTTGAGCCTGACAGCCGCCGGCAGTGAAATCCTCCCGCGCTGCCGGCAGATGATTGAGCTGTCGAGCGACATGCAGGCCGCCGTCAGCGAACCCCACGATGCGCCGCGTGGACTCCTGCGGATCAGCGTCAGCACCTCATTCGGTCAGGCGCAACTGGCCGATGCGATGGCGGCTTACGTCAAGCGCTACCCGGGGGTGAGTATCGACATGCAAATGCTCGATCGCACGGTGAATCTGGTGGATGAGCGGATCGACCTGGCGATCCGTACCAGCAATGATCTGGACCCGAATCTGATCGCCCGGCGCCTGACCGTGTGCCGTTCGGTGGTGTGTGCCGCCCGGGCCTATCTGCAAGAGCATCCAGCGCCACAGCGAGTGGAAGAACTGAGCCGGCACAATTGCCTGACGCACTCGTATTTCGGCAAAAGCCTGTGGCATTTCGAGGAGGACGGCGAACCCGTTTCGGTACCGGTGCAGGGCAATATCAGCGCCAACGAGGCCAGCACCTTGCTGCGTGCGACGTTGGCCGGCGCGGGGGTGGCGATGCTGCCGACCTATCAGACCGGGGTGCATATTCATTCAGGAGAATTGATTCGCTTGCTGCCTCAAGCGCAACCGCGGCAGATGAACATCTACGCGGTCTACGCCTCGCGCAAACACATGCCGGCGGCGTTACGCAGCATGCTGGATTTTCTGGTAGAGCGCTTTCCAGAGCATCCGCAATGGGACGTTGATCTGTAAACCCGATCCCCTGTAGGAGTGAGCCTGCTCGCGATAGCGGTGTGTCAGTCGGATAGAGGTTACCTGACACTCCGCTATCGCGAGCAGGCTCACTCCTACAGGGGGGGCTATCAGCGTGCTGAATGGCCGGTTACAAGCTCAAGCACACTCGCTGGCAACTCGCCGCCGCTGACCTATGCTGAAAGTAATACCGGCAGGTATACGTTCAGAGGTCGAACACCATGAACATCAAAACAAGAAGGTACTTCGCGATATTCATTACCTGCGCCGCAACGCTGGCGCTTTACGGCACTGCGGCCTGGCGAGTCGAGCAACTGCGCCAACTGCCCCGCGAATACGCGAGTTGCAACTTCGAACGCTGCATTCCGCACAACGCCACGCTCAACGCGTTGCGCTGATGTAGCTGGAGCGAACCCTGTAGGAGTGAGCCTGCTCGCGATAGCGGTGTGTCAGTCTTCTGCAATATTGATCATGACGGCGCTATCGCGAGCAGGCTCACTCCTACAAGGGATTTGTGGTGGTTACAGACTTACTGCTCAGCCTTCAGACGGTCGCGAAAAGCCTTTGGTGATATCCCCACCCTGCGCCGGAACAGACGCGTGAAGTTGGTCGGATCGGAAAACCCCAACAACTCCGACATCTCGTAAATCGTCATGCTGGTGTACGTCAGCAAGCGCTTGGCTTCGAGCAGTTGACGCTCGTGCATGATCTGCAGCGCCGGCTGCCCCGCCAGTTCACGGCACGTGCCGTTAAGGTGCGACACCGAAATTCCCAGCCGATGCGCGAGGTCCTCGACCTTCACATGCTGGCGATAAGTCTCTTCCACCAGTTGAATAAAGCCATTGAGGTATTCGCGTTGGCGCTGTGGTCGCTGGCTGGCGTTATGGCGCACGATTGCCTGACGACTGACCCAGACCATGATCACGCTGACCAGCGAATGCATGAGCATTTCCCGCGCCGGCTGATGGCCGTTGTACTCGGCCTGCAACGCCGTAAATAGACTGTTCAGGTAATCGCCGTCCTTGCCCGCCGGATAGCCTTCAGCCCGGGCCAGCGCGTGCACGGCATCGCCCAGTTGCGCCTGCAGGTGGTTGATCAGCGGAGTTGCCAGCGTGACGACAAACCCTTCGACGTCTTCGGAAAAACGAAAGCCATGCACCGACAGCGGTGGCAGGACTTGAATTGCTGGGGTGTGCAGTTGTGTGCGCTGGCCTTCGATCTCAAGCTCTGCCTGACCTTTGAAAACGAAGAGTAACTGGCACAGATCAGCGTGGCGGTGGGGTTTGATTTCCCATTGATGTTCGCGACTGCGTGAGGAAATGGTTTCACAGTGCAGCAAGTCAGGGGTCGGCCAGTCCAGGCTTTCACCGTAGAGCTTGAACACCGGAATCGAAGGCAGCTCGGGCTTGTTCATCACTTCAATCCAGGCCTCTTGTCTTGCGGGCGATAATCGCACCGATTGGCAGAATGTACAGGTATCGGCTCAGTTTTCACCTTCAATTGACAGACCCGCAAGGGAAAAATGCAAGCACTCGATCCATAAAAAATATTCACCGGCCTTGGTCGCGTGAAGCTTGCGAGCCATAAAAACAATGAAAACGCTGAAAACCCAAGTCGTCATCATTGGCGCCGGTCCGTCCGGATTACTCCTCGGTCAGTTGCTGCACAACGCTGGCATCGACACCCTCATCCTCGAACGTCAGACACCCGATTATGTCCTCGGTCGAATTCGTGCCGGCGTGCTTGAACAGGGCATGGTAGAGCTGTTGCGCCAGGCTGGCGTGAGTCAACGAATGGACGCCGAAGGACTGGTCCATGGCGGTTTCGACCTGGCGCTGGAGGGGCGTCAGGTGCACATCGATCTGCAGGCACTGACCGGCGGCAAGACCGTGATGATCTACGGCCAGACCGAAGTCACCCGTGACCTCATGGCCGCTCGTCGGGAGGCAGGTGCTCTGTCGTTTTATGAGGTGAGCCATGTCGTTCCCCACGGCATGAAAAGCGACGAAGCCTTTGTCACTTTCGAAAAGGACGGTGAAACCTGGCGCGTCGATTGCGATTACATCGCCGGTTGCGACGGCTTCCACGGTGTTGCCCGGCAGTCGATTCCAGAGGGTTGCCTGAAGGTCTTCGAACGGGTTTATCCCTTCGGCTGGCTGGGAATTCTGGCCGACACCCCACCAGTGCACGACGAACTGGTCTATGCCCGCCACGAACGCGGCTTTGCCCTGTGCAGCATGCGGTCGGCAACCCGCACCCGCTACTACCTGCAAGTGCCGGCCGAAGAAAACGTCGATGACTGGAGCGATCAGCGTTTCTGGGATGAGCTGAAAACCCGCCTGCCTGTCGCGCTGGCGGAGAAACTGGTGACTGGTCCGTCGATCGAAAAGAGCATCGCGCCGCTGCGCAGTTTTGTCGTTGAGCCGATGCAGTACGGACGGATGTTTCTGGTCGGCGACGCGGCGCATATCGTCCCGCCAACCGGCGCCAAGGGTTTGAACCTTGCAGCGAGCGACGTCAGCACGCTGTTCAACATTCTGCTGAAGGTCTACCGCGACGGTCGTACCGATCTGCTGGAGAAATACTCTGAGATCTGCCTGCGTCGGGTGTGGAAAGCCGAGCGGTTTTCCTGGTGGATGACCTCGATGCTGCATCGCTTCGATGACCACGATGATTTCAGCCAACGCATCAGCGCCTCGGAACTGGACTACTTTGTCAGTTCAGAAGCGGGCCGAAAAACCATTGCAGAAAATTACGTCGGGCTTCCTTATGAGGCTATCGAATAGCCTGCTACCGACTTACACTGGCGAGCATCCCCGCTCGCCTGGCGATCTGCGGGACTCACACTGCCCGCAGGTTTTGCCCGTGACCAATCTCAATCACCCCGAAACGCCCAAACCGGCCATTCGCAGCGTGCTGGTCGCGCTGATGATGGCGATCTTTCTTGGCGCGCTGGACCAGACCATCGTCGCCGTATCGATGCCGGCCATTTCCGCTCAGTTCAAGGACGTCAGCCTGCTGGCCTGGGTGATTTCCGGGTACATGGTGGCAATGACCGTGGCGGTGCCGATCTACGGCAAGCTCGGCGACTTGTACGGACGGCGCAAACTGATGCTGTTCGGCATGGGCCTGTTCACCCTCGCCTCACTGTTCTGCGGCATGGCGCAGAGCATGGAGCAATTGGTGCTGGCACGGATTCTTCAGGGTATCGGCGCCGGCGGGATGATTTCGGTCAGCCAGGCAATCATCGGCGACATCGTGCCGCCCCGCGAGCGCGGACGTTATCAGGGTTACTTCAGCAGCATGTACGCGGTGGCCAGCGTTGCCGGCCCGGTACTGGGCGGCTACATGACCGAATACCTGTCGTGGCGCTGGGTGTTTTTCATCAACTTGCCGCTGGGTCTTGGCGCGTACTGGGTAGCGCAGCGCAACCTGCGCGGGCTACCGATTCCACAGCGCAAACCGATCATCGATTACCTCGGCACGCTGCTGATGATCATTGGCCTGACCGCGCTGTTGCTCGGCATCACGCAGGTCGGTCAGGGGCATTCGTGGCGCAGCAGCGAAGTGCTCGGGCTGTTCGCCTGTGCGGTGGTGGTGCTGGCGGTGTTTGTCTGGCACGAACGGCGTGCGCGGGAGCCGTTGCTGCCGATGCACCTGTTCGCCAACCGCAACGCCTTGCTGTGCTGGTGCACGATTTTCTTCTGCAGTTTCCAGGCGATTTCCCTGATCGTGCTGATGCCGCTGCGCTACCAAAGCGTCACCGGCGCCGGAGCTGACAGCGCGGCGTTGCACTTGCTGCCGTTGGCGATGGGCCTGCCGATTGGTGCGTATTTCGCCGGGCGCCGAACGTCGATCACCGGGCGCTACAAACCGCAGATTCTCACCGGCGCGATGCTGATGCCGATCTCGATTTTCGGCATGGCGTTCAGCCCACCGGAAGCAACCTTGCTCAGCGGGTTGTTCATGCTGCTCAGCGGGATTGCCGGCGGCATGCAGTTCCCGACCTCGCTGGTCGGCACGCAGAATTCGGTGGAACAACGCGACATCGGCGTCGCCACCAGCACCACTAACCTGTTCCGCTCACTGGGCGGCGCAGTAGGGGTAGCGCTGATGTCGGCGCTGCTGCTGGCCTTGTTGCAGGACTCCAGTTTTGCGCATCTGGCGGGCGGTTCGCTGATGAGCGAGGGCCATTCGGGGAACGTCTTGCTGGACGGTTTGAACGCAGCGCCGGGCGACGCTCAGAATGCCTTGCGCGCGGAGTTGCTGGTGACCTTCCGGCATTTGCTGTGGGTCAGTGCGGCGGTATCGCTGCTGGGCCTGGCTGCGGCGATTGCGATGCCGAACAATCTGCTGCGCGGCCGTGAGCACGGCGCCAAATAAAACAAGCACTACGAAACTCTGTAGGAGTGAGCCTGCTCGCGATGAGGGCGTGTCATACAACAATGACGTCGACTGACACACCCTCTTCGCGAGGAGGCTCACTCCTACAAGGGCTGATCTTCACGGGCTGTAGTAACCGACCGCCACAAGGAAATGCCCGACCTTCTTCAGGTAGGCATGCTTGTCTTCGACCTTGCCGGTCACCGGGTTCTTCCAGCGGTATTCATATTCGCCGTCATCCTGTTTGGCGATCAGCGCCAGAATCGGCTCGCCCACCGGTTTGCCTTCCGGGTCCTTGATCTTGCTGAAATCGGTGTTGATCAGGCGCAGATTGGTGCCATGAGCGACGTAACGCTGGGTGTCGAGATCCACCACAAACACGTACAGGTCATCCTGCAAGTAGCCGCCCTTGAGCGAATTGATCGCCGTCAGCGTGGCCTTTTCGTTTTTGCTCAGGTCAGTGGCGGCTTTGTCGAGCAACGCTTTGGCTTGCTCGGCCGAGGCCCGTGGCAGGTAATACCCGACGGCGAGAATTCGCTGGCCGATGCGCTGATAAAACACATGCTTGCGTTCGACCTTGCCGTCGGACCAGTTCTGCCAGCGGTATTCAGCTTGTTGAATGCCGTTGCCTTCCGGCACTTTCAGGGCGTCCTTGAACGCTTTCTGCAAATCCGCCGGGAGCACTTCGCTGACGTCGCGACCAATCAAGGCTGACGATGGCCCGCCGCTGGCGAGCATCACGCCTTTGATGTCGACCACAAACACGTAGCGATCCTTGTCGACGAACTCGCCCTGCCGGCTGAACGCGGCGAGCGCCTTGTCACCGTTGTCGTGGTAGTAGGCCAGCGCTTTTTCCAGCAAGGCGATGGCGGCCTTGCTGTCATCCTTTTCCGTGGTCGCCGCGTTGACCTGACCGAATCCGACCAATAACAGCAAACAGAGCCAAGCGAATTTATGCACAAACCCCATGACGCATCCCTCGTTCTTGTTGGTGTTTCAAGAGCGTAGACGGGTTGGGGTGATGTATGGATATTCAGAAGGTTTCTGGAAATGACACAGTCCCCTGTGGTGAAAGGGGATTATCTGTGGTGAGGGGATTTATCCCCGATGGGCTGCGAAGCAGCCCCAATTCAAGCAACACATATTTCCTGACACACCGAGCTGAATGGTTGTAGGGCTGCTTCGCAACCCATCGGGGATAAATCCCCTCACCACAGGATTTACCCACTCCACAATAATGCTGTTCAGTTAAGGTCGGGCATTGATCTGCTGTTGCAGGTTCTGAATTTGCGCCTGAAGCGTGTTCAGGTTGCGGGTCATCTGACCGCGGAAGGCGTCGAATTCGGCAGTGTTGCCGCCACCCTGCGGCGCTGCCGGGCGGTTGTCCTGCTCGCTTTTGAGGACGACGATTTCCTGTTCCAGACGATCAATCGCCGCGCTCGGATTGCCTTGTTTCTTCAATGCGGCAATATCTGCGCCGAGGCTTTTGAACTGGGCATCGAAGCCCTTGAGTTGTGCGTCGACCTTGCTGGTATCGGCCGGCGTGCTTTTCACCGTCGCCAATTCTGCGCTCAGCGTTTTGACCTGTGCCTGCAACTGGGTATTGGCGTTCTGTTGCTCGGTGGTCTGGGCGGTCATTTGCGCCAGTCGCTTGTCCAGATCGCTGGCCTGACCGGCCACGCCTTGCTGCTGTTTGCTCTGGTCAAGCAACTTGCCTTCCAGTTGCTTGATCTGCAGCTTCAAGGCTTCGCTGTCGCTGGTGACGTTGCTCTGGCTGGCCACGACCTTGCCGGAAATGTCCTGCAGGCGCCCCGCCGCTTCCTCACTGATGCGCGCGAAGCTTTCCTGAGTCGCGACCAGTTGTTGCTCCATCAGCGAAATCTGCTGGAAGCTCCACCAGGCCAGACCGATGAAAGCAAAGAATAGCGCGCCCACCAACGCCCACAACGGCCCGGTGCTGGCGGCCTTGACCTTGACTACCGGCGGCGTGCGCGAGTGCACGGAGGTGCGGCTGGTGGTCGGAATGTCATCGTCGTCGAAGGTGTCGGCACGCAGGCTCGGAACATCATCGAAATCGTCGTGGGCATCATTACGCATGGACATTGAGGCAACCTTTGTGAAACGCGGTGATGGCTAAATGCTGCGAAGTATAACCGCCGCAGCCGCAGGGATTGACCCTCAACCTGCGGTGCGGTTCATTGCCGGCCGGCCGAATCGTTGCAATGCGTTTCAGCGAATGTCCTGAGCCTTCCACCAGCCGCAGAACTCGTCGAGGGCCGTCCACAGGCTGACTTTCGGATCGTAGTCCAGATAATGCCGGGCGCGACTGATGTCGAGGGTGAAATTTTTTTTCATCACTTGCATGCCCAAGCGCGACAGCGTCGGCTCCGGACGCCCCGGCCAGAGTTTGCATGCGCCCTCGTTGAGCGCCGCGACGCTGTAGGCCAGCCCGTAGGAGCGGTACTTGGTGACCTGCGGGACTTCCATTTTGCGCATCACGTAATTGACCACATCCCACAACGGCACCGGCGCGCCGTTGCTGATGTTGTAGGCCTTGCCGAGCGCGGAACCGGCGGCCAGCAGACTGCTGAGCATGGCTTCGTTGAGGTTGTGCACGCTGGTGAAATCGACCTTGTTCAAGCCGTTGCCAATGATCGCCAGTCGTCCCTTGCGCTGCATGTTCAGCAGGCGCGGGAAGATGCTCATGTCGCCGGCACCGGTGACGAAGCGCGGGCGCAGGGCAATGGTGTCCAGACCGAATTCCTGGGCACCGAAGACCTTCTGTTCGGCCAGATACTTGGTCGCGGCATAGTGATGCTTGAAGCGCTTGGGCACTTGCTCTTCGGTCAGGTTGAAGTGGTCACGGCCATCGAAGTAGATCGACGGCGACGACAAGTGCACAAGACGCCGCACCCGTTGTTTCAAACAGGCTTCGACAACGTTTTCGGTCACCTGCACGTTGCCCTGATGGAAGTCTTGATAGCGGCCCCACAAGCCCACGGCGCCCGCGCAGTGCACCACGGCTTCGACGTCGGCGCAGAGTTCGCGCACCAGTTCCGGATCCGTCAGATCGCCGGGGACAAACTCGGCGCCACGGCGCACCAGATGCTCGACGCTCTCGGCCCGGCGACCGTTGACCCGCACGTCCAGGCCCTGCTCCAGGGCGAAACGCGCAAAGCGTCCGCCAATGAAGCCGCTTGCGCCGGTGACCAGAATTTTCATGCAAAACTCCAACAGAAAAGCAGCCTCAAGCATCAAGCTTTCAGCTACAAGTTTAAAACAGTGCGCAGCGCTTCACTTGCCGCTTGCAGCTTGACGCTCATGGCTGCTTCCAGGGCACCAGCCATTGCGCTGAAGAGCGCACCAGTTGCTCGGTCAACAAGCCCAGCAACTGACCGCCATTGCGCCAATGATGCCAGTACAACGGCACGTCGATCGGTTTATCTGGCAACAGTTCGCGCAACGCCCCGCGCTGCAACTGCTCGCGCACTTGCAGTTCCGGCACCAGGCCCCAGCCCAGTCCGGCCTCGGTCAGGCGGATGAAGCCTTCGGAGGACGGGCACAAATGGTGCTCGAATCCGCCATCGACACCGAGCGAGGCGAGATAACGATGCTGGAGGAAATCGTCCGGGCCGAACACCAGCGCCGGAGTGCGCGGCAGCTGTTCGGCGCGCACACCATCGGGAAAATGCCGTTCAATGAAAGCAGGGCTGGCCAACGCCCGATAGCGCATCGCGCCGAGCAACACGCTGCGGGCGCCAGCCACCGGGCGCTCGCTGGCACACAGACACGCCGCCACTTCACCGGCACGCATGCGCTTGAGGCCGACGGTCTGGTCCTCGACGATCAGATCCAGCAACAAATGTTGTTCGGCACAGAAATCGCCCACCGCTTGCGCCCACCAGGTCGCAAGGCTGTCGGCGTTCAGAGCAATGCGCAGGCGTTCCGGAAGCCCTTCTTCGTCCAGCGCAGGCACAAGGGTTTGCAGATCGCGCTCAAGCAGGCGCACCTGCTGAACGTGGTTGAGCAGACGTCGGCCGATTTCGGTCGGCGACGGTGGCGTGCCGCGCACCAGCACGGGCTGACCGACCCGCGCTTCCAGCAATTTGATCCGCTGCGAGATCGCCGATTGCGACAGGCCCAGCACCTGCGCGGCGCGTTCGAATCCAGCCTGCTCGACCACGGCGGCCAGAGCGGAAAGCAATTTGTAGTCGAACATCAGTTTTCCTAATGAGCGATCAGCACTATTGGTTTTTCTTATACAACGTCGAGACGGAGAATAGCCAGCAAGCACTCTTTATCAAGGACTACCCAAAATGGCTGGCGAAACCTCACTCAGCACTTTGCTGCGCAGCATGAGTCCGCAGCTCAACGCCGGCGAATACGTGTTCTGCACCCTGCGCGACGGTCAGATGCCCAATGGCCTGGAGATTGTCGGCAGCTTCCGCGAACAGGAAGGTCTGACGGTAATTCTTGAACGCTCCCACGCCGAACAGGCCGGTTTCAATTTCGACTACGTCGCTGCGTGGATCACCCTGAACGTGCATTCGGCGCTGGAGGCCGTCGGTCTTACGGCGGCGTTCGCCACCGCACTGGGCAAGGCCGGGATCAGTTGCAACGTCATCGCCGGTTACTACCACGACCATTTATTCGTCGGTCAGGCCGACGCCGAACGCGCCATGCAAGTGCTGCGTGATCTGGCAGCCAACGCGGAGTGAATCTTATGTGGCAAAGCTATGTGAACGGCTTGCTGGTGGCGTTCGGATTGATCATGGCGATCGGCACGCAGAATGCCTTTGTGTTGGCGCAGAGCCTGCGGCGTGAGCATCATTTGCCGGTCGCGGCGCTGTGCGTGGTCTGCGATGCGCTGCTGGTGGCCGCCGGAGTGTTCGGGCTGGCGACGATACTGGCGCAGAACCCGACGTTGCTGGCGATTGCGCGCTGGGGCGGCGCGACGTTCCTGATCTGGTACGGCAGCCAGGCACTGCGCCGGGCCTGCTCGAAACAGAGCATGAATCAGGGCGACAACCAGACCGTGCGCTCGCTGCGCGCAGTGATGCTCAGTGCGTTGGCGGTGACGCTGCTCAATCCGCACGTTTATCTGGATACCGTTTTGCTGATCGGCTCGCTCGGCGCGCAGCAATCGGTGCCGGGCGCTTATGTGGTCGGCGCTGCGAGTGCTTCGCTGTTGTGGTTTTTCACTCTGGCGCTGGGCGCGGCATGGCTGGCACCGTGGCTGGCTCGGCCGAGTACCTGGCGGATTCTCGATCTGGTCGTGGCGCTGATGATGTTCACGGTAGCGGGACAATTAATATTGGCGTCGTGATTTATTCCAAACAGCTCTGGAACCTCTATCCCACACAGTTGTTGCGTGGTTAAGCCGCTACCCCGGTGCTATGATCGGAACCCTGCGCCGCAAAGAGTAAAAACTCGCCGGTGCATTTCTGGCCGCCCGTGATCGGCCTTGCGCTCACCGCAACAGACCT